>NZ_JBFTLQ010000102.1:0-23634 GCF_056396525.1 Cupriavidus sp. 05T41 | reverse complement strand
GCCGCGGTGCGCGGCGGCGCCAACACCTGGATGCAGGGACTGGGCCCGGTGGCCAACGTCAATGTCAACGTCAACCAGAACATCGCCCAGCTGCAGAGCATCAACGTCAACACGCTCAACAACGTCGGCGTGATCGGCTCCGGCCTCGGGCTGGCGATCGATGTCAATCCTTCGCAGTGGGCCGCCACTCACACCAAGGTTTGAGCGATATGCGCTCCGCCCCGTGGAAACCCCAAGGTTTCCACGGCCAGCGTAGATGCGAAGGCACGATCCAGGGTGTAAAACCGCAAGGAACGCGTCGTGCGACAGACCACCGCTTTGGAAGGTACCTATCCGGCGCTTGAGGTCACGACGGTAGATGCCAACGTCGTTGCCGCAAGCAAGGCCCCAACTGGCAGGCCGGCGAGCCTGGTTCTCCGTGCTCGACGATCGGCAACATCACATGAGCATCCAGTCGCGCCCGTTTCACTCCCAGCAGTTCGGCGATCTGTTCATCGGGCAATCAGCTCAGCAGCGCTGCGACTGCCTGCGCCCCAGCCCAATGGCCGTCGCTGCCCGACGGCGAGCACCAAAACTTGATCGGCCTTCAGAGCCACCAAGCATAGATCCTGCGCTGCTTATGCTGTGGCCGACCCGCGCCTGCCCGCAGTGAACAACAAGCTGATCGCGATCGCCGAGGCAATGGGCACCACCCTGCTGCTGGCCGAGTCCGGCGAGACGTTCATGCAGTCGGCCACTCCGGTGTGCGTGCGGTCGATGGCCGGAGCGCTATCGGTGAAACGATAGCTATACCGAGAGCCCATTTCGAAATGCGAAGCGCTTGTCGCGCAGTATCGGCTTGGTTCTGCGCCGCCCCCGCTGCCTGCTCAGTCGCAGGAAGCGCTCGTTCCTCGCGTATCTCCGCTCGCTGACTGTCGATCCTATCGAGATAGGCGCGAGCGTTCTCTAAACGCCTGTCGCCGAACGTGTGGTGCGCTACATGCTGCCGGAATTCGTCCTCGCTGTGTTTAGCAATCCACTCGCGTCTTTCGGCATCGGTTTCGAAGTTCGCCATGGCTTGCCCCCTGTCGTGCCGAAGGATCGTAGCACGCGAAGAAAGCGAGACTGATGGGGATAGCGGGGTGAGATCAACCAAGCGCAAGAAGCACGTCGATCGCTCCCTCGCCATAGTGTAATGCGGCCTGCTCGGCAGCTACCTCGGTGAAGTAATCGCAATGGTCCGACGCGGGGCCGTAGATGGCGTCGTCATCGGGGTCGGCTTTGTATCGGATTTCGACTGCATACCCCCATTTCTGACCAGGCGGCGGCCTGGCGCCTGGGATGCCTACAATCCAGAAGGTCATGACATGGATGTACATCCCGCGATACTCCTCGGATACCCATGCTGCGCGGTCTCCCAAGGCCGTCTCCCTAGTTGGTTTCGCAGAATTCTAGCGAATGATGGGGACCGGGTGAGTAGAAAACCGGACGTGGATCGCGGTATGTGCCTATTCCTACACGCCCAGAATAACGTCCACCGCAGCCCTGCCTGCTACTTCGGCGACGAGATGTGCCCAGCGGCGCGAGAACGGACCGCCGTGGACTTTGATTCGCTTGCCGATTGCGGCAACGCCTGGAGGCTTTATCGGGCCTTCGATCTGGAACCAGACATCGAACATGTCTTCCGAAGTGGTCACCAAGTAAACATGAAGGTCGAATCCACGGTATTCGGTAGTGCGTTTCATGACTATTCCCCGAGGTTGATAAGGATCCTAGCATGACGCTTGACCACTGCTCCCAAGGCGACTGCCGCACCGTGATGCGCACCTGATCGCCGCCAGCGTGCGCTTGCAGTGCATCGTCACCAGCCCGCCGTACCTGGTGCTAGCAGGCTGTTGAAAAGCACTTTGGCACAAAGGGCGTAGCGCAGCTACACACGACTCGACATGCAAATGACCGCTGAATTCCTACCCTGCCATGCAATTGGGCGCCCCAATTCCGGGGCGCGCCAGCATGGCGCCGTGCGGCAGCCCAGCTTTGGCGGCTCATTGCACTGTTCCTCGCGGCACCGCACCCAGTATTCGTGCGATTCGGGTCAGATTGCTGGCGATCATCGTCAGCTTGAAGTGTTGGTCCACGCGTTCGAGGCCACGATATACGGTTTGGCGAAGCCGTCCGACCGTCTTGCCCCAGCCAAAGTGCTCTTCGATGCGTTTGCGGATGACCTGGCTCACTCGGTATCCCTCGTGCCGCGAGGTACGGCCATCGATTGCGCTGCCGCCAGCTCGCGCGTCGTTGCGCGCTACATGAGGTGTCACCCTGCGCGCTCGGCAGTCCTGAACAAAGTCGTGCGTGTCGTAAGCCTTGTCCGCACCGATCGTCTTGGCATGATTGCCAGGCATGCAGTCGAGCAAGCGCAATGCGCTGGCACGTTCGGCAAAGCCATCGGCGTGACTCACAACCGCGCCGACCACCAGGCCGGAGCGGTTCTCCATCAGAATGTGCCCCTGATAACTGAGGATGGCCGGGCTCTGGGCACTCTTCTTGTACAGCCGCGCACTCGGGTCGGTGCTCGATTCGTGGGTTGCATTGCTGCGCCGCTTACCCTTCCAGTCGGCCTCGGCATTGCGGCCGCCGCCTGCGGGCGGGGTGTCATCCGTGTCGTCCTTGGGGCGAAAGCTCTTATGGCTGGCCCATGCCTGAATCAGCGTGCCGTCGACCGAAAAATGGTCCTTGGACAGAAGGTTATGCCGGTCGGCCACGCTCGTCACCTTCGTGAAAAAGCTCTCGATTACCTTGTGCTCAAGCAACCGATCACGGTTCTTCGAAAAGACTGAGTGGTTCTACACGTCGTCTTCCATCGCCAGGCCAACGAACCAACGAAACAGCATGTTGTAGCGCATTTGCTCCATCAACATGCGCTCGCTGCGCACGGAGTAAAACACTTGCAACAGCAGTGCACGCAGCAACTTCTCCGGCGCAATCGAGGCACGTCCGCTGTCGGCATAGATGGTGCTAAACAGCCCGTTGAGATCCTTCAGTGCGTCGTTGACCAGCAGCCGGATTGCTCGCAATGGATGATCGGCGGGGACGAGGTCTTCCAACTTAACCGTCGTGAACAACGTCTCTTGCATCTCATCCATTCCACGCATCGCATCCGCCACCCGAGTTTATGAACACGATATCCATAACGTCTGGCGCCAAATCCCCGTTTACTCGGGGGCTAAATTCAACAGCCTGCTAGAGCGCGCGGCATGAAATCAGTTCTCAACCTCATGCCAGCCGGCGAAGCTGTTGTTCTTATCGTTCTCGTACGTCCATTTCGTCCCGCAGGTCGAGCAAGTGAACGACGTCTTGGTGACAGCCGCCTTTCCGACGGGACTGAATTTCTCACTTCCGGTTTCCACAAGGGCATCGTGCCCTCGTTCCCCTCGCCTATCCGTGACGATAGAACCGCAAGCATTGCACTTCGCCATGGCCGTCTCCCAAGAAAGGAATTGATCCTAGCATGACCAAGGAACGTCACTGTGGCTTGCTTGGTGAGCCGTACCGTTTTGCTAGTCGCGCCGGCGTTTTCCGTTGTCGCTATTGCACACGCGACACGAGCCTCACTGCTGGCACCGTCATGGAACGCACGCACACGCCGCTGTCGGTTTGGTTCTGGGCAGAGTATCTGGTCGCCAGTCAGACGCCTGGCATGTCGGCCGTTCAGTTCCCGCGCGACTCGGCCTGTCGCGCTACGAGACCGCCTTTCAGATACTCCACGAGTTGCCGCCGGCATGGTGCGCCCCGACCAGGATCGGATCAGTGGCAAGCCTGAGGAACACGTCGAGGCCGATGAGGCCTGCGTCGGTGGGCGGACTCGCGGCAAGGACAGGGGCGTGCACGCCATGGTTCTTGTGGCCGGCGCCGTCGAGGTCCGGCAACGCAAGCTTACCGGCAGCCGCAACATACGCACGTGCGCACGGTATGCCAGACGAGTTCGGCTCGCTCTGGTTCCTGACAGAAGTGCCCGGTCGCTGGGCGTAAGGTGGTTGGACTTCGGATCATGCGTGATGCTCATGACTGCATCTCCCCAGACCGAGCGGGTTGAAATAACAACGTGGACGTCAACGTCGAGGGTGACCAGAGCTTGATCTTGCCCAGCGTCTGTCCAGAGCCAGACCATTTGGGCGCGCCGGCATTTGGTGCGGACAATCACCATGGATCCGCCTCGCCCCAGCAGAACGCCCGGAGCCATCAAGGTCCGCATGGCGGCCACCATCAGAACAGCCACCGCGATCAGCACAATACGTACTACCGCAGCGGCAGCAGTTACTACCACGGCGTATACCGCGATCCTTATGTCTACGCCCCACCGCCAGTGACCTATGTACCGAGGCGACGCCGGGAATCAGTCTCTTCTTCCCCCTGCAGTTTCGTTGAGCAGGAGGAGTGGCGGAATGCCGGAAATTTCCTCTCTCATGCGTACGGCACCGGACTGACTCCATATTCCGCCACAACTATGCTTTGGGACGGATGAGGACGTATCTATCGATACAACGTAGCAACAGCGAGTACTTCAGCGAATCCCCCGAATCGGTGTTCAAGATTCCATGGCAAGGCCATCGACAACGCGATCCGCTAGAACGGCTGCCATCCGCTTGGTTCAATCAGCGGAAGGCATGTTTTTGCAGAACCAGGAGCGCATCATGTCACTCGGAATCATACTGTTGATTGTTTTGGCTGTCTTGCTCGTGGGGGCAATGCCCAATTGGTCGTACAGCAACGGCTGGGGCTACGCGCCATCAGGCACACTCGGAGTGCTTCTTGCTGTGCTCATTGTCCTGTTGCTGCTCGGCCGACTCTAAGGCGGCCATTCTGGAGCATGCCGCGCCAAGAGCCGGCCATGCACGACAGGCGCATGGCCGGCTCGCTGAATCAGCGAACTCCAATCTGAGGAGCACGCGTGCAATCAGGCACGCGCGCGGTGGCAACGCGGTTGCCACCGCCATCCCGCGGCCGGATCGCCTCAGCATCCGGCTCGCAACACCAATGAAGAGGTACATTATGAACAAGGACCAAGTGAAGGGCCGGGTCACAGAGGCCGCCGGGAAAGTCAAGGAAACCTTCGGCAAGGTGACCGGTAATAAGCAAACGCAAGCTGCGGGGACCCTGCAGAAGGAGATTGGCAAGACGCAGGCAGCGTATGGCGACGTCAAGGCGGATATCAAGAAGACGGACTAAAGCAATACAGAGAGGACAAGCACCCGAGCGAGCGCACGGCCGGCGGGATGACAAAGGTGACCAGTCGGCCGGCCGCCGTCCCCTCGCCCCGGCTTTTCCCCGTTTCATGCCGGTGCCGGGAGACACCTATGTTGGACATCATGCTGAATCAGTTCCCGCTCATGGAGCTGGAGGCTTTCCGCGAGACCTGTCTGCGCAACGGGGTCGCACCCGATGGATCTACCGTGACAGCGGTTGAAGACGCAGCAGGCGGGCACGAGGGCGCAGCATCTCGGTACGCTTCGGCAGGGACATCCGCCAGTACGATGGAAGCCAGACCGCCCAATGGACTGGCGATTTCGAGGACGACCTCAGATCGCGCGTGTTCGGCTGAGTTACCCTGGGCCCGCGTACGGCAGCGGACCGACTTCCTGTGGTCAGTAGGAAAATATTGGCTTGGCACAGGCAGGCGACCAGGCCTTTGCAGCCGGACGCCCGGGGCCCATGGAACATCCATACCCGGCTCCCCGCGTGGCCGCAGGAGGTAGCAAGAAATGAAACACACACAGACATTCCTCAAACGGACGGCAATCCTGATCGCCGCCCTTGGCATCGTCTCCTGCAGCGGCACGACTCGGCGAGACACCGATACCGTAGCGGGGGGGCGGGCATCGGGGGCGTCGCGGGTGCAGTGCTGACCGGCGGCAGCGCCCTGGGGACTGTCGGCGGAGCCGCCGTCGGCGGCGTCATCGGCAATCAGGTCGGCAAGTAGCGGCGGCAGCGCTGCCAATCCCATGGAGCTATCGTGAACTTCATCACCGGCGCCGGACCGCTTATTTCGCTGATAGCCGGAATCCTGATTCTTGTGATTCCACGGCTGCTCAACTATATCGTCGCCATTTATCTCATTGTCATCGGCCTGCTCGGACTGTTTGGCGCACATCTGCGCTGAGCGGACATGGGATCCTGCTTCCTACCGGATTCCCGCCGGATCATTCCAGCCCCCTGAGCGGCCTCGGCACCTACGGCCTTGGTTTCGTGACCTTCGGTATCTGTGGCTGGCTACTGGGCGCCCTAATCGGCGCCGCACTTCCGCGACTGCGGCCGGCTCGTCAAACTACGCTCTTGTTGCAGGGCGAGCTCATCATGATCGTCGGTTGCAAAGCCTCTAAGCGCCGAGCGCATTGCGCTGGAAATGGCCCGAGGCGTCGTAGACGCTGACAGACCAGAATGCGCCGGCCGGCACGGTGGGGACGTCGAGACGGTAGCTCGTCGTGCCATCGTTGCGCCTGGGCGTGACGATCTGGTAGAAGGCGTCTCTCTCCGGAATGCCGCCTCAGGCGATGGCACTGCCATGAGGCGGCGCACCGGATCGACCTCCCCGCTCCCGCCAAACATTACCATCCCCAAGCCAGCTCAGGATAAACCATCACACTGTGATCTTGGTTTTGGCTTGCATGCGATCTCCGGCGTTGCTGTTTGCGATGGCCCTCCGCAGAACGGAGGGAATGGCCGCATTCGCCACCATGAACGACTGGTTCTTCGGGCTGGAGGTCAATATCTGGCGCCACTGTAGGCGCCCGCCTACAACGTGAACGGCACCGTGCACTTGCGGGCGATGCCTGTTCGGCCCGTGACGCTACGCCTGCAATATGCAGGCCCGCGTGTCCGCCATCGTACCGACTGGATGGCAAATCGGTGCCAGCCTCAATCTGGCGGATACCGTGATGATGGAGAGAAATCCATCCCCACGCCACGTCGGGCGGCCGCTGTTTCCGGCAGGGCTTGCACGCCGTGCCGCACTCGTGTCCGCAGTCACTGATTGAATCGCATCGAGGTAACCAAAGTGAAAACCATCCATCCCGTCAAGTTTGCGGCCGGTGTCGCCTGCATCGCGCTCGCGGCTAGCCTCTACGCTCCGCTGGGCCACGGGGCCACGGGAGGCGCGGAGGCATCGCTGACAAACCCCAACCCCACCCATGAGACGATGAGCGAAAGCGTCAGCGATACCGCCATCACCACCAAGATCAAGGCAAGCCTGCTCGAGCAAAAGAACCTGCACTCGACGAGCGTCCACGTTCGCACCCGCGAGGGCGTGGTGCGCTTGACCGGCAGCGTCCCGTCGACAAAGCAAAAGCAGACCGCAGCCGACGTCGCCAACGCCACCAACGGCGTGAAGTCGGTGGAGAACCACCTCGTCGTCCGCAAGCTGTGAAGCGTCGGCGGAACCCTTACCATTTCTGGAGCAGATCATGAATCTGAATGAACTAGACCGCAACAGTGGCGGCCCGCGTGCCTCCATTGTCGGCGCGAACGACCCGAAAAACTCTGGGCCCGGCCCTTTCGTGATGGCGGCCGACACGCTGGAAGGCAATACCGTCGTCGGTCCGGGTGGTGACAAGCTCGGCACGGTCGATCACATCATGCTGGACGTCGGCGGAGGACGTATTGCCTATGCCGTGGTGTCCTTCGGCGGCTTCCTCGGCCTTGGCGAGAAGCTGTTTGCCGTACCGTGGTCCGCACTGACCCTTGACACCCAGCGCAAGAGCTTTGTGCTTGGTGTTGACAGGGCCATGCTGGAGGCGGCTCCGGGCTTCGACAAAG
This sequence comes from Cupriavidus sp. 05T41, assembly GCF_056396525.1. Lineage (NCBI taxonomy): Bacteria > Pseudomonadati > Pseudomonadota > Betaproteobacteria > Burkholderiales > Burkholderiaceae > Cupriavidus > Cupriavidus sp. 05T41. Next base: position 15,846 of record NZ_JBFTLQ010000102.1, on the reverse strand, counting down.
ACCATTGGCCCAGCATGGCGGATCCGCAATGGGGAACCACCATCCACGAGTACTACGGCGCCTCACCTTATTGGAAGGACTACCGGTACGAAAGGGAGGCTCAGCCCTGACTGCACAGCGGTCCTGAGGTTTTCTCCATCATGCTCCGGCGAACTGCGTCAAACCTCCCAGACCGCGTTAGTGCAGTGTTCCATTCTGTTTGGAACTTAAGCGGCGGTTAGCGCGAATGACCTTCTGCAGGATATCGCGAGCGCTCTTGGTCCAGATGAACGGCTTGGGGTTGGTGTTGTGGTGAGCGATGTACTCATTGATGGCGGCGATCAGTTCCGGCACGCTGGTGAATACCCCCCGGCGAAGTCGCTCGGTTGTGATGTCGCGAAAGAACCGCTCGACCATGTTCAGCCATGATGCCGAGGTGGGCGTGAAGTGCATGTTGAATCGCGGATGCTTGGCCAGCCAGTCCTGCACGGCAGGATGCTTGTGCGTGGCGTAGTTGTCGGCGATCAGATGCAGCGTTTTGTCCTTGGGCGTCTCGCGGTCGATCTTGCGCAGGAATTTCAACCACTCGCTATGACGGTGGCGCTGCTGGCACTGGGCGATGACCTGGCCATCGAGCACGTTGAGCGCGGCAAACAGCGTGGTCGTGCCGTTGCGCTTGTAATCGTGCGTCATGGTGGCCGCGCGCCCCTTCTTCAGCGGCAGCCCGGGCTGTGTGCGATCCAGCGCCTGCACCTGGCTCTTCTCATCGCAGCACAGCACCAGCGCGTGCTCGGGTGGCGACATGTACAGGCCAACGATATCTTCAAGCTTCTCGACGAACTTCGGATCGCGCGACACCTTGAAGCCGCGCACGATGTGCGGCTTCAACCCGTGGGCGTGCCAATGCCGCATGACGGTGCTGGCGCTCACGCCCAACTCGGCGGCCATCTTGCGCGTGCTCCAGTGCGTGGCCGCCACGGGCTTGGCTTGAGTGGTCAGCTCCACCAGCCGCGCCGTGTCCACCTTCAATGGCGGCGCACCGCGCGGCAAGTCGCGTTCAATACCGGCCAGCCCCGATTGCGCATACCGCTCACGCCAACGCGAGACCTGCACGCGTCCGATTCCCAACTGCTCGGCGATGTCCTTGTTCTGCATGCCGTTGGCGGCCAGCAGCACAATGCGTGCGCGCTGCGCCAGCCTCACGCTCGTGAGCTTCGACTGAACCAGCCGCGTCAACTTGGTTTGCTCCTCGTCGGTCAACAGGATCTCGGGGGCAACTCGCACTCGCTCTCTCCACGTTTTGTCGCTGTAGAGCAATAGTCTCATATAAGTTCCACCAAGAACAGAACGCTACATTAGCACCGCGTCGCCTTCGACCCGGTGAAACCGCTTTCTTGCTAGGTGAAATCATGCGCACCGTACTGTATTTCCGACTTCGCGACGCCACGACCGCGCGGAGAATCCAGTCGGGGCTTGCCGAGCTTCCCGTCTCTCCCGTGTGCATCAAAGGTCCATGGTTCATCCAGCATGACGGCCAGCCAGTCGAAGGGTTGCGCAATGCCGCCACCCAGACCACGCATCGCGGCGAATGGGAGGCAGCAGGCTTCCTGAGCGGCGTAGCGCTAGCGATCTATGCGACCCTGTCCCTGGGCACCTCGGCCGGTACATTTGCCACTGTGCTGGCCTGCGTAGCGGCCGGTGCACTGGGCGGACTGGCGGGGGCGTGGCCGGGACGAAAGCTCGACGGATCGATCTGGCGCGGCGCGATCGCCCGGCAACGGACCAGCCTTGCACAAGGCGAGATACTGCTCGTCACCAGCTGCGCCAGGCGGACGAAGGAGTCTCTCAAGCTCATGGTCAATGCCCTGGGCGGCGAGAGCGTTGAAGAACGCAATGAGGCCTTGCCGGATTTCCGCTGGAAGTGATGCATCGGCAAGGAGAAAGACCCTTCGCCTGGGTCTTGCTTGCCGCAGGGCCTCTTAGCCTGTACTTTGCCGTGGCGCAGCCTAGGTATGCTGCCCGTGCGGCGCCACGGGACACTGGCATATGACCGCGTCAGTGCATCCTTCGCGCGCTACCCGCCGACCTGATTGCCGACAACCCTCCAACTGCGGCGCCGGCCACGGTGCCTAGCGCGCTGCTGCCGGTCAACACTGCCTCCGCCACGGCACCTCTCCCGGGCTCGCCACAGTATCCGTGTCGCGCCTGGACACGCCGAGCACACTCACCACCGTTGAGCGCAATGGATAAGCTCAGAAAAATGACGCCCATTTGGTTGCCTTTCACTTTGATATCTCGATTTACTGGTTTCCGCCCCGGACGGAGGCCCTGAGTGGAAGCGACGATGCAGACTGCCACTGCCAGCCTGTTTTGAGGTTGCGTCCGCGTGTCGGTCCGGCAACGTAACGGTGTGCAAAGCGAAGCAGCGCGCCGCGCTCCAGGCTTGTTTCGGTGGCCTGTCCAATAGCGTACCGACACCGCGCTTTTGTCGGCGCGATGATGACTGGTCGCGATGATGACGCCCCGCAATGAAACGCCACCGTCCTCCCTTGGCAGCCCCCTTACGGCCGACGTGGTCCGGTGATCCGGCGGGCCACTCATCCACGCGTCGCTGGTCTCTACAGGAGAATGACATGCAAACTTACCGCTGGCTTTGTGTTGCGGCGCTTTCAATTATGCAAATGGGTTGCTTATCGACGCCCGGCGTATACGGCGGCGAGGGCGGGGATGGTGACCATCACCGTGGACCGGACGAGCGGTATGATAGTCGTCCGAACGGCTCCGTCTATCGCCCTGGCGAGCGCCAGCGAGTCAACTCGATGGAACGGGTCAGTGATGACAGGAAGCAGGAATCCGGCATGAAAAATGGATGGATACAATAGGCAATGACAAGCAATCGCGAGCGATGACGCTCCCAATGCCCCTTCTCTGCCTGCAAATGGCTCGCGCGCTCATGCAGTTGCCGGCGGAATGCATAGCAACAGTTCGTGCCGGCCATCCTCGAGCGGCACGCGCACTCCACCGCCCGCCACGGTAACTGGCAGGCCATCGCGGAGCGCGTGTGGCACGCCGGTAGCCGCCTGGACGCGGATAGCGTAGTAGCAGGCGCCCAGCTTGACGGTCGCTTCAAACCCCGGCCACGCGGCCGGCATCGCGGGGGCAACAACCAGCCAGGCCCCTTCCCTCCGGATGCCAAGGATGCCTTCCATGCCCGCGCGATGCATCCATCCCGCTGCGCCGGTGTACCAGGTCCATCCGCCACGCCCGACGTGGGGCGCCACCGAATAGACATCGGCCGCAACCGCATACGGCTCTACCTTGTAGCACTCTACGGCTGCGGCTGTCCGTGCGTGGTTGATCGGGTTGAGCATCGAGAACAGCTCGACGGCTTTTGTACCGGCGCCAAGCCTGGCGAACGCCAGAACCGACCACATCGCTGCATGGCTGTACTGGCCGCCATTCTCGCGCACCCCGGGCGGATAGGCCCGGATGTAGCCAGGGTCCGGCCCCTCCCGGTCGAAGGGTGGCGAAAACAGCAGCGCCAGCCCATCCTGGCGACGCCACAGATACTGCTCCATCGACGCCATCGCGGTTGCCGCGCGCGCGGGATCCCCCGCCCCCGACAGCACGGCCCACGACTGCGCGATGGCATCGATCTGGCACGCCGCGCTCGACTTCGAGCCTAGCCAGCTGCCATCGTCGAAGGTGGCGCGGCGGTACCAGCCGCCGTCCCAGCCGTGCTGCTCCAGCGCTTCGCCCAGCAATACGGCATGCGCGCGCCAGTCCCGGGCACGGCCGGCGTCGCGCGCCTCGGCATACGGCGTGAAGAGCGTGAGCGTACGCGCCAGCAGCCAGCCCAGCCATACGCTCTCGCCCTTGCCGGCGGCCCCGACGCCGTTCATGCCATCGTTCCAGTCGCCACCGCCCATCAGCGGAAGCCCGTGTTCTCCGGTAAGCGCCAGGCAGCGGTCGATGCCCCGGGCGCAATGCTCGAACAGCGATGCCGATACTGCCCCGGTCAACGGCTGGAAGAAGGCATCGTGCTCACCGGCCTGCAATACCGGGCCGTCGAGGAAGGGCACGGACTCGTCGAGCACGGCCGCATCCCCCGAGGCGGCGATGTAGGTGGCCACCGCGAAGGCAAGCCAGACGCAGTCGTCGGAGATGCGGGTGCGCACGCCCTGCCCGCTGTGCGGCAGCCACCAGTGCTGGACATCGCCTTCGGCGAACTGCCGAGCGGCGGCACGCAACAGATGGTGCCGTGTCGTGGCCGGGCTGGCGAAGGTGAGCGCCATGGTGTCCTGCAACTGATCGCGAAAGCCGTAGGCGCCGCTGGCCTGGTAGAACGCCGAGCGCGCCCAGATACGGCAGGCAAGCGTCTGGTACAGCAGCCGGCCGTTGAGCATGATGTCCATGGCGCGGTCCGGCGTGCGGACCTGCACCGCACGGAGCAGGCCGTTCCAATGCCCGGTCACGGCATCGAGCACGGCGTCGAGATCGGCTGCGCGATAGCGGGCGACCAAGGCGCTCGCCTCGTCCTGCGAGCCGCACTGCCCCAGCAGCGCGACGATTTCTACGGTTTCGCCGGCGGCAAGCTCCACGAAGCACTGCAAGGCCGCGCAGGGATCGCGCCCCGCACCGATGGCGCCCGACAGCGGTGCAGGGCCGAGCAGCGCCGCCGGCGCGGCAGGCGCGCCGTTGCGTCCGAGGAATTCGGTACGGTCAGCGGTCCAGGCCACCTGCCTGCCGCCGAGATCGGCGAAGGCGACCCGTCCCGGGAACGCGGTGCTCCAGGGATTGCGTGCCAGCATGGCACCAGTGGCGCCGTCGATCGCAGTGGCGATGAACGGAGCCGAAGCGCTACGGAAGGTGCCAAGCACCCACTCTGCGAACGCCGTCACCGAAAGGCGGCGGCGGCCAGCCGACAGGTTGCGCAACGTCAGGCGGGAGATCTTGACCGGATCCTCCAGCGGCACGTACTGAAGCAATTGCGCCGAGATGCCGTTGGCCTCGTGCGCAAAACGGCTATAGCCATAGCCATGGCGCGCCGTATAGGCATTGCCGTCGCGGATGGGCTGTGCCGTGGGCGTCCACAGATCGAGCGTCTCTTCGTCTCGGATGTAGATTGCTTCGCTGGCCGGGTCCAGCACCGGATCGTTGGACCAAGGCGTGAGCTGGTTCTCCCGGCTGTTCTCCGCCCAGGTGTAGCCGCTGCCTTGCGCAGAGACCTGAAAGCCGAACGACGGATTGGCGATCACATTGAGCCACGGCGCAGGCGTCGCGACCTCCCCGGTGAGCTCGATCACATACTCGTGCCCATCCTTGTCGAAGCCGCCCAGTCCGTTGAAGAACTCCAGCGGGGCTGTGACCCGCGCTTGCGTGGGGGGTACCGGCGAGACGGAGACAGGCGGGAAGGCCAGGCGCGAAAGCCACTTGCGACGATCGGGGGCCGCACGGGCAGGCGCCTCGGGCAGACGGGCAAGCTGCTCGGCAACGGAGCCGCGGCGCGCGACCAGCGCGACACGGGCAACTGACTGGAGCAACTCGCGCGCCTCGATCCGCATCATGTCCGCGCGCAACGCGTATACCGCCCCACGGCCAAGCCCGTCACCCAGGCGGGGACGCGACTGGCTGCTGCGCACCGCCGTGTCTATCGCGACCTGCAGGTCCTGGGTGTAGGAGGAAGCGCGTTCGTTGACGATGACGAGATCAACACCAAGGCGCTTGAGCCGCCAGTATTCGTGCGCACGCAGCAGCTGGCGCACTTGCGCCATGTCTTCGATATCGTCGATGCGCAACAGCACGATGGGCAGGTCGCCGGAGATCGCGTGCGGCCAGAGCCCCGACTGCGGCCCCGCGCCAGCGAGGATGGCCTCCGCCGGGCTCCGGAAGCGGACATCGGAATACAGGATCGGCGCCGCCAGGCGCTGGAAGTCCGCCGCCTCGCCAGCCTTTGCGTCGAGATAGCGCAGCTGGACCTGGGCCTGGGTCCACGCCAGGGTCTTGGCACGCTCGAACGCGCTGCGGTCGTGGTGCTTGTCGATGAGGACCATCAGTTCGGCACGCGAGGGCGCCACCAGCGTCCAGAAGGCAACCCGGGCAACGCCGCCCGGCGCTACCCTCACGCGCTGCCGGAGAGAAAAGACAGCATCGAGGACCACGCCGGTGGTATTCGACAGCGGCTGCCCGCGTCCCATGCCGCCAGGTGCCCGGGCCGCCGGGCCAGTCCCGAGAAAACGCGCGCGGTCGGTTTCATGCTGGAGATCCGCGATCACGTCGCCTTCGGCCACCGTGAAATGCGCGGCCCATATGCGCGGCTCCCCGTCGGAGCGCGGGCGGCGCGTGGCAATAAGCGCGCCGAACTCCGGCAGGTACTCGGTCTCTACAAACAGTTTGGAGAAGGCGGGATGCGCATCGTCGGCGGACGGCATGGCCAGGACCAGTTCCGCATAGGAGGTCAGTTCGATCTCACGTGGGCGGCGGCCGCTGTTGGCCAGCGATACGCGCCGCACTTCGCCGTCGTCCTCCCCGGAGACCAGCACATCGAGGGTCGTGGCCAGGCTATCGTCGCGGCGGATGAACTCGGCGTGATCCTCGGCGAAGACGACCTCGCAGCCTGCGTCTTCTTCGTCGGCCTTGCGTTCTCCAGGCTGCGGGCTGGCAGACCATACCTTGGCGCTTTGCGTATCACGCAGGAAGATGAAAGAGCCGGCATCGTCGCGCGTTGCATCCTCCCGCCACCGTGTCACGGCAAGATCGCGCCAGCGGCTGTAGCCTGCGCCGGTGGTCGTCAACATTACGGCGTAGCGGCCATTCGAGAGCAGATGCGTGACGACGGCGCCGGTGGTGGCGCCCGGGTACCTGCGCACCGTCGAATCCTCGTGGCCCGCCTCGCCCCTGGACGCCTTCACCTCCTCGGCCCGCGGATGGGAAATGGCAACGTTGCGCGGCATGCGCTCCTGCAGCAGGAGTTCCGTGGCCTGAATCATCGGTTCGCGGTGGAAGCGCTCGCGCATCTGCCCCGCATGCAGCGTGTTGGCGATCGCGACGATGGTCATGCCCTGATGATGCGCCATGTAACTGCGGATGATCGCGAACTCCTCGTCCTCCGGCAAGCGGGAGCGCGTGAAATCGACCGCTTCATAGAAGCCGTATCGCCCTTTCGCCCCCATGCCGGCTAACCGCACGTAGTTACGCTGGGCCGCTTGCGGATCGACCATGGCCGCTAGCGCGGTCGCGTAAGGTGCAATCACGACGTTGTCCGACAGACCGCGTTTGAGCCCGAGTCCTGGTACACCGAAGTTGGAGTACTGGTAGGTGAACTCCATGTCGCGCGCGTTGTAGGCCGACTCGGACACCCCCCACGGCACGCCCAGCAAGCGGCCGTAGACCTGCTGGCGCTCCACCACCAGCCGGTTGGTCTGCTCCAGCAGGCTGCCGCCCGGCGCGCGCATCACCAGAGACGGCATCAAATACTCGAACATGGACCCAGACCAGGAGATCAGCGCCGAACCGTTGCCCAGCGGCGTGGCCGTGCGGCCCAGGTGGAACCAGTGGCGCGTGTCCACGTCGCCCTTCGCGATGGCGAACAGGCTGGCCAGCCGCGCCTCCGATGCCAACAGGTCATAGCAGCTCACGTCGAGGCGGTTGTCCTCCTGCGAATAGCCAATCGACAACAGTTTGCGCTCGCGGTCGAACAGGAACCCGAAGTCCATCGCCAGCGCCATTTCGCGCGCCTCGGCTGCAAGTGCCTGCAGCCGCGCTGCGAGCTCGCCCGGCGCCGCGGCGCTATGAAGCCGGTCCTGCTCGTGCTCAGCCATGGTCTTGCGTAACGCTTCGACCCAGAACGCAAGGTCCGCGAGGCTGTCATCGCCCGCCGCCGGCAAGATCGCGCGGGCCGTCATGGTGGCTTTTTCCGTCAGCCGCCTGAGCGTGGGCGACAGCGTGCCCATGGGCTCCGTGCCGGCGAGCCGGGTTTCGATGTCCTCGATCAGCCCGCCCAGGACGCCACCCCGCTCCCCGCACGGCGTGGCAAGGCTGGCAAGGGCTTCGCGCGCGAGCCTGATCGTGTCCATCATGCCGGGCCGGAAGTCCGGCACCGCCGCGGAATCGGTCCATTCCTCGCAGGCATTGGCCAGCACGATCAGGTGGCCGGCCAGGTTGCCGCTGTCCACCGACGAGACATAAGCGGGCGTCAGCGCGCGCAGGTCCTGCGTGTCATACCAGTTATAGAAATGCCCGTGTAAGCGCGGCAGCTTGCGCATGGCGGCGAAGGCGGCTTCCAGGCGCTCGACCGTCGCCACGGTGGCGCTCCAGCCAAAGTCACGCGCGGCAACGGCGGAGAGCAGATAGAGGCCGATATTGGTAGGCGACGTCCGGTGCGCCACCACGGGCCGCGGCCGTTCCTGGAAATTGTCGGGCGGCAGCATATTGTCCGCCGGTGTGACGAAGGTCTCGAAATATCGCCAGGTGCGGCGCGCCGTCAGGCGCAGGTCGCGCGTGTCCGGCCCCGACGCCAGCAGGTGCCGGGCCACCGTCGGGGAGCGGCTGACGCCTAGGGCCAGCGCCGGTGCTGTCAGCCAGAGCAGCCCCAACGGCAGCAAAAGCGGCCAGGAAGGCCGCGCAAAGGCTAAGGCGCCCGCCATCATGGCTAGCGTCAGGGCGACCCCGCCTCCCATTTTTAGATAGAAACCGGTAAGATCCAGCCGTGGACTGCTCATCGACTGCGCGGCTGTGGTCCACTCCAGCAAATGGCGCCGCGTGAAGCGCAGGCGTACCAGGGTTCTTAAGATGGCATCGCCCATCCGCCAAGCCTGGTCGGGCAGGAACGCAAGTGTGAGCAGCACCTGCGTGGCCGCGGCGTGCAGATCCGCCGTCAGCATCCGCAGGTGGTTGCGCATCTGGATGCCCGCGCGATGCGGGACCAGCGAAAACAAGCCAGGAAAGAACGCGGGAAACGCGATGGCGGCGAGCAGCATCCCCGTGGCCCACAGTCCGGTTGCCAGTGGCAGCAGCCAGCACACGCCCAAAGCCAGCAGCAGGACGGGCGTCAGCAAGGCGCGACGTAGGTTATCCAGCATCTTCCAGCGGCCCAGCATCGGCACCGCCTCACTGCCGGCGCGGCCCTTGAAGATCCAGCCGAGAAGCTGCCAGTCACCGCGCGTCCAGCGGTGCTGGCGTTTGGCGGCAACATCATAGCGCGACGGGAAATCCTCGACGACTTCGACATCCGAGGCCAGGCCGGCGCGAGCGAACACGCCCTCGAAGAGATCATGGCTGAGCACCGCGTTTTCCGGAATGCGGCCGTGCAACGCGCGCTCGAAAGCATCTACGTCATAGATGCCCTTGCCGGTATAGGAACCTTCGCCGAACAGGTCCTGGTAGACATCGGACGCGGCGGCCGCATAAGGATCGATACCACCGGGCGCGGAGAATATCCGCTGAAAGACGGACCCCTCGCTGCCCACCGGCAGCGAGGGCGTCACGCGCGGCTGTAGCACGGCATAGCCGCCCACGATGCGTTGCAGCCGCTCGTCGAAGCGGGGCCGGTTCAGCGGGTGGGCCATCTTGCCGATCAGCCGCAGTGCCGCATCGCGCGGCAGGCGTGTGTCGGCGTCAAGCGTGATGACGTATCGCACCCCGGCGGGTACCTGCGGCGGCTCACCGTTGGCACCGACATAGCTCGTGTCGGTGGCGCCGCGCAGCAGCCGGTTGAGTTCATGCAATTTGCCGCGCTTGCGCTCCCAGCCCATCCATGTCTGCTCGCTGGCGTTGAAGATGCGGCGGCGGTGCAGCAGCAGGAAGCGATTGCCCGCAGGACCCGGCCCGTGGCGGCGATTCAGTTCCTCGATCGCATCCGCGGCCATGGCCAGCAGCGCCGAATCGGCCGACGCCGCTTCCTGGTCCGCATCGGCGCCGTCGGTCAGCAGGGCGAAGGTCAGGTCACCGCCGGCACCGGCAAGGTGGTGCACCTCCAGGCGCTCGATCTGCTCCCGCAAGCTGGCTTCGCTGACCAGCAGCGTCGGCACAGCGACCAGCGTGCGCAACGATGACGGCACGCCATCCAAAAGCTCAAGACCGGGCAGGATGGACGCGCCAAAGCTCCAGACCATCACGCGGTTGACCAGCGTGGTCGCCACCTCGCTGGCCGGCACAACGCAGATGACGCCGATCAGCGCCAGCCAGCCAGCCGCGAGCCCGGGATCCGGCACTGAGGCCAGCACCCAGAGGAAGGCGGCAAGCACACCGACGGTGGCAAGTAGGATCGCGCCCACATAGCCGCCAATGCCGAGAGCGACATTGATGCGGCTGAAGCGAAGGCGAGGCGGCGGGCGAAAGCCGATAGTCCGCTCGAGGGCGAGCCGCCCCTCTGCAATGAGGTGATAGCCGGGATCGCCGGTGCGCTCGGCCTGCGCTGCGCTGGTGGTACCCGCCACCGCAGCGTGCGCGGCCGACAGGGCGATGTCCGCAATAGCGAGCTCCGATACCGGCGAGCCCCGTGCCAATTGCTCGATAGCGCTGCGGTAGAGATTGCGCGTGGCAAAGTCCATTGCCGCAAAAGCGCTCCCCGCACGTAGCCGCTGGTCAACCAGGCTCACGCTCTCGAACAGCTCCGCCCAGTCGATATCGGAAATCAAGCGCATGCTGGTAATGACGTTGCGCACGGTCACGTTGGCCGCGCCTTGGCGCTGCTGCGCGCGCCGCACGACGCCGTCGATCGACGCGCCCTGCCGGCCAAGCCGCTGCTCCAGCCACCCGAGCGTGGGCGTGGTTCTCGGATCCTGGTCCCTGAGCCGCTTCGCCAGCTGCGCGGCGAACAGCTCCGAGAGGGGCGATGCCGAGCGCGAGGCGATATCGATATCGAGTGCCGAACCGGCGCAACCTGACACGAGCAGCTGCTTCGATAGTTGGTCAGCATCGGCGCGTGCGACGCGACCAGCGGTGATCTGCTCCGCCAGTCGACGCAGATTCTCCACCAGGACAATGCGCAGGGTGATGGCGACCGCCCACAGCTCGCCGATGGTCAGGGGCTGGACACGTTGATAGGCGGCAATGAATCGGCGCAGTGTGTCCGGGTCAATATGGCTGTCGGTATGCGCCACGAAGGCCCATGCCAGCCCGAATATCCTGGGATACCCGGCAAACGGCCCTTCGCTCAGCTTTGGCAGCTGGCGATAATATCCGGTGGGCAGGTCGTCACGGATCTCGCGGATCTGCGCTTCCACCAGATGGTAGTTGTCGAGCAGCCATTCGGCCGCGGGCTCCACGCCCCTGCCGCTCTCCAGTTCCGCCGCGCTGGCACGATAGGCTGCGAGCAGGACCACGGCATTGTCATTGAGACGGCTGCGCAAGGACGGCACCCGCGGCGGCTTCGGCGTGACCGGCTGCGCCGAGGCGAGGCTTTGCGCATGCTGCTCCAGCCGTTCGGTGCCGAACAACTCCTCGCGCACCGGTGCCGTGTTGTTCCATGGTGATGCGGTTGAAGGGAAATCGAACGTACGGAGCAGAGCTGAATACATGAACGCCTTTGAGATATTGGCTGCGGCACCGCTACGGTTGCTTGCGCTGTTCTTCCTTCGCGTCTCCGTAGGAAGCCTGTACCTCGCCGACAAGCTGTTCGACCTTGCCTCTGAGTTGGGTTGTCTTGCGTCCGGTGGTCTTTCCAAACATTTCCCTCAGTCTTCCCTTCGCCTTCTCGAGGCGGCCCTTCACCTGGCTTATATTCATGACACCGCTCCTTGATGATGGCGGCCGGCCGGCCAATCGCGCGCCGGGCGTCACGCGCGGCACAACTCTGGCTCGCGCGCCCAAGTCTGGCCACGGCCGCCTAGAAGCGGTCCATCAGCACCAGCACTAGCACCACGATCAGCAATGCACCCAGCACGCCACTGGGCATGTAGCCCCAGGAGCGACTGTGCGGCCACGTCGGCATGGCGCCGAGCAGGACAAGCACGAGCACGACCAGCAATACGGCGGTTCCTAGCATGGAACACCCCTTCCCCGACTCCGCGTTGGCCAGGTCGCCGTTGCTCTCCGCCAAGGGGCCTGAATCATCGAGCCCGACGCGTAGTCGGCCGCGTTACCTGAATGGATCTGACCCCCTTGCGATCAATGTGCCATCGAGAATGGGGATTGTCGGTACGCTGACGGACACTACTGCCGGCGGACACCCAGCAACGGCGCGGGACCAAGTGCCGCCGAAAACCGTGTCGCCATCACCCCACCCTCCTGACAACGCGCTGGACTATATTTTTTAGCGGTGGCACGGTTGTTCGCGCGACGAAGATCCGCGCGCATTGCCGCCAATATGCCGGATCTTTCATTTGGCCGGCGCCGGAGGCGCGACATGAGTATCTTGGATGAGCCGAAAACTAACCATCTGCGAGCAGTACTGCCTGAAGAGACTGGTTGCGCCTTGAACGGCACCTCGATTTCACTGAACTGCCCCTGCGGCACGTGGTCTACGAGTCCGGCGATCAGCTGGGGGCGGCGTACTTTCCCACCAGCGCGATCGTATCGCTGCTCTATGTGATGGAAGACGGATCATCGGCCGAGATCGCCATTGTCGGCAACGAAGGGATCGTCGGCATTGCGCTGTTCATGGGCGGCGAAACCACGCCGAGCCGCGCCATCGTGCAAAGCGCCGGCTACGGATACAAGCTCAATGCCAAGCTCTGAAACAGGAATTCGCGCGCGGCGGCCCGGAGCGGCGCCTGCCGCTGCGATACATCCAGGCCCTGATTACCCAGATGGCTGCCGACCAAAGAACTGACGATGACGCAGGAGTGGATCTCCAACATGCTAGGCGCGCGGCGCTCCGGCGTCACCGACGCGGCGCTGAAACTCCAGAACGCGGGCCTGATCCGCTACAGCTATGGCCATATCTCGGTGCTCGACCAGCCGGCGCTAGAAAAGCACGCGTGCGAATGCTACGCCGTGGTGAAGAAGGAGTTCGACCCCGAACTTGCCGGCCGTCTGAGAAAGCCGCGCCGTCCCTAGAACCGCGGCTTCGAGGTATCCCCCGCGCCCTTCGCATTGGCATAGTCAAGCACGGCCTCGCTCGTGGGCGCCAGCGAACAGACTCGAAGAGGCTGGAAGCTTCAAACGTGCCGCGACGCGTAGCGTCATCGGGTTCACCTGAGATGGGGCAGCAGGTCCCCATGTTCTTCGACGCCGACGCCCCCCGATCCGCACAGCACCGATCGCACCTTTCCCTTCTCCGCAGTCTTGCAGCCGACGACCATCAGGATCTCGCCCTCGGACAAAACGGCTGCGTGCCGTGCCAGATGTGGCCGCACAACCCGGCTTCCGGCCAGTCCCCCGAGGCACCAGCCGGCTATCCCGCCGATGACAAAGCCAACACAATACGCGGCGATGCCGACCAGCAGTGTGGCCCGGTCACTGTAGTATCCGGCGATTACCGCACCCAGCAGCGCGCAAATCGCATACCCTGCGGTCGCCCCTTCACGCCGGAAGGTGATATGTGTGGCATCGACAGCGGGAAATCCCTTCACCGGCCTGAACGCCTCGCCGAAGAACCACGGACCCGAGACATGGGCGGGTGGCTGCCCAAGCGGAAGCAGGCGGTCCCACCCGGCTTTGGCCGAAACGGCATCCTCGAAGCGAAAGTACAGAAGGGAACGCATGGCGGCACCTCGACGTCTCGAGCATACCGGCTACAGGCCTCGGCCCATCCGCTGCGTTATCGCAGCCGGTGTTGTCGATCGATAGGCCATGTATGCGCGGGCACCGGCGACGCGTCTGTCCGGTGCCGGACATGACCAATGCCTGGAACCCCTTATCGAGGGGGGGACAATGCCCGGACATAGTCCGGGCTATCTCGATCCCATGGCGGCCGGCACTCGGCCCGGCTGCATCGGCGGCGGCACCGCCAGCCACCGTGAATCGATTCATACCGCGGGGGCGCATGTCCGCCATCGTACCGACACGCAGGCGCTACCGTGCCAACCTTCATCTATGGGCGGGCCTGGTGCCCCCCCGTGCTGGCAGGCCGATGAGAGCCTCGCCTCGGCAAGGAATTGCGCGAGAGAACCATGCTAGGTGTTCTGGTGGTCGTCGTATTGGCGATGACTTTGGTGGCAGTCGTGTCAGTCTGGCACCATAGCCGTGTATGGGGCTATATGCCGGCAGCGTGCTGGGGACATTGCTACTCGTGGTGTTGATACTTGCCTTCTTCGGCAGGATCTGAAGGCGGGCAGTGTCCCTCTACGGAGGAGGCACCGCCGGCGACGCCCATGCCGTGCGCACGGGCAGGGAGTATTCCATGCAATCCGGGATATCTGGTATAGCGGTGGTAACCTATCGCACTGCGCCATCCAGTTGGTTCTTCGCCGAGGTCGATGGGACATGGATCTACCGTTTCGGCCCATTTAGCAGCGCGAAGGCCCTCGATGACGTCCTTACGGTGATCTACGCAACGCCGCCGCAGCGGGCCGCGATCGCGCCGGTGGGCGAGTGCGACGATGCTGTCGTGCTGCTTGCCGCCGCCGCGCTCGCAGCGCCATCGCCGCCCGGACGGAGGATGCCAGCATCGGCGGGCACGGTGACTGGGTGGCGCACCTTGCTGCACAGACTGCATTTTCGCGGCGCGCCGGAGATCGTCATCCACTGACAGTGGTGGTATATGCCCGGGCCATCGGCTTGACCGCGCCCCGGCGGCAATCTCCTCCCTGCCCTGCCGCCGTCGCGCGCCGCCGAGGCATCTGCGATCCCCCGGCGCGCTCATCCCACCCAAAAGAGATCACTCATGGCATTCGTCTTCCCCCTCTTCCTCCCCAAGACACCCCTCGCACTGCCAACTGCTATCGCTGCAGCGCTGCTGGAGCTACCCACCCCGGCCAGAGAGGTGCCAGCCGCCGCACACCGGGTGCACTGGACGCGTCCCGACCGGATGGAAACGCATATCCGAGAGCTGCATATGCAGCTCCGCATCACAATGTCGCAGCAGGATCACTGGCAGAAGATCGCGCAGGTGATGCGCGGCAACGCCGGCACGATGGCGTCGCTGCACCAGCAGCGCAGCACCGCCGCCAGGGATATGACGGCCCCCGGCGATCTCAACGCCTGCCGCACGATCGCCGAGGTGCATGCCGAAGGCATCCGCAAGCTCGCATCCGTGTTCCAGGCGCTCTACGACAGCATGTCGAAGGTGCAAAAGCAGAACGCCGATATGGTCTTCCTCAGCCGGCAGATACGGCCCGCATCCAGGCAAGGCTGACCCTGGCATGCCGCGAGCCAGCGTTGTCGATTCGCGCGTCCGGCACCGGACAGACGTTGTCGCGCCTGCGCCCTATTCCTGCGAGTGCCGTCCTTGAGGCGAGCATGCGGGGCCTGCGCGCACCGCAATCGGTCCCCCGCGTCCCATTTCTCCCGGCAGCACGAAACGGACTATCTGGCCTACAACGGCTATGCCGACCACTGGAGCGGCGCAGGCGTCCGGGACGGACTCCTCTGTCTCCAGGCGAAGTGGCAGCCGGCTACAGCGGACCGGGGCAGAGCCAGCGCGAGGGGGACGGCACGCATCTGCGCAGCGCGCAAGCCATTGCGCACTATGCCATTCATGCCTGGACGGTGACATCGGCCACATGGAAGGCTTGCTCACGGTCTCGCTCGACCTGTCCCGCGAAGTCCTAAAGGCCGCGCCGCGCTACGATGACGAAGCACCCTGGACCAGCGGCAGGAAGCCGGCATTCATCAGCACTAGTACAACATCCCGTAAATAGATTTAATAATTATCAGGCTGTAGGTACGGCTCCAGGAGCGTGACGACCACCTGGGCCATCTCGTCGAGCGAGCCTGCGCCTGGCAACGGCTCCCAACGCCCACTATGGTTGCGAAAGGCGGCGC
>NZ_JBFTLQ010000101.1:0-24044 GCF_056396525.1 Cupriavidus sp. 05T41 | reverse complement strand
ATGCATTGGACAAATAAATATCAATTCAATATTATCAAGTAAATATATATAAGCCGCACCGATGATTATCGATAAATATTTCCGTGCGCGGCAATAATCTCCCTCTCCCGGCATTATCGTATTTATGCTTTATTTTAATTCGTTTCATTTTTTGAAAGAAGGAGGGCAGGGGGAAATGGCCAACAGAGTGAGAGCAGTGCAACTTGATCGGACACTGCGTGGCGCGTTAGCTATCGCCGGCTCGGCGCTGGTCGTTGCCGCTTGCGGCGGCGACGATAATAGCCCGCCGGCAGCGGCGGTTTCCCAGGCGCCGCCGCTGGCGGTGACGACAGCGGAGGGCCCTGTGATTGGCACCGCCGCTAACGGTACCGTGTCCTTCAAAGGCATCCCCTACGCCGACCCGCCGGTGGGGCCGCTACGCTGGGCACCGACCAGACCGGCAACGGCGCGATCCGCGCCCCTGGATGCGTCAGCGTTCGGCGCTGCCTGCCCACAGCCTGCCACCGGCGGTGAAAAGGTGACAAGTGAAAACTGTCTGTTCTTGAACGTGTGGAAGCCGCAGAGCGCGGCGTCGGGCAGCAAGCTTCCGGTGGTCGTGTACATACACGGCGGTGCGTTCACACTTGGATCGGGTGGCGGCGACATGAGTCGACTGGCATCAAAAGGCGTCGTCGGCGTGAGTCTCAACTACCGGCTAGGCGCCCTGGGATACCTTGCCAACGCGGCATTGCGGTCGTCAAACCGCGACGGCAGCCTCGGAAATTTTGCATTGATGGACCAGATGGCCGCCCTGGCCTGGGTTCAGCGCAATATCGCCGCATTTGGCGGAGACCCAACGAACGTTACGATCTGGGGCACTTCCGCCGGAGCCACCCAGAGCTTTTCGCTACTTCAGTCCCCGAAGGCAAAAGGCTTGTTCCAACGCGCCATCATGCAGAGCGGCGGTGCGTCCGAGTACTCCAATCCATCGCAGGCATCCGCATTGGCTGTCGGCGATGCGGCAGTGGCAGCGCTCGGTTGCGACAAGGCCGCCGATGTCGTGGCTTGCCTGCGAGCGCTGCCGGTATCTGCATTGCTCAATGAGACCGGCCGGAAATGGCGGCCGACGGTGGATGCCCAAATCGTTACGCAAGTCCCCGCGCAGGCATTTGCGACCGGCAACTTCAACCAGGTTCCCGTCATGACCGGAGGCGTCTACGACGAAGGCACGCTGTTTGTAGACCCAGCCCTGCCGGCGGCCGCCTACCTTCCATACCTCCACGGCCTGGCGCCGGCTGGCTTCGATACCACGGCTATCGACGCGGCCTATCCGATCTCCGGGTATGYGGTACCAGCCCAAGGCATCGCCAGGGCGATCGGCGATGCGATGTACGCGTGTGGGAATAGTGCAAGGCGCGACACACTTTCGGCATGGGTGCCGGTTTTTGCCTGGGAGTTCACCGACCCGGCACTCTCGTTTCCCGCTGCACCCACGCAGTTTTACTACGGCACCGCACATGGCATGGATAGCTTCTATCTGTTCGACACGGTGGACCAGCTGGCCACGTACCCATACTTCGACGAGCGCACGGCGCCGCAGGATCCTGACCGCACGAAAGCGCGCCAGGCACTCGCGGCGCAAATGTCCAGCTACATTGTGAACTTCGTGAAGACGGGAGATCCTAACGGCGACGGCACGAACATCCCAGTGCGCTGGCCGAGATTCACCGGCCCGACCGACCGCGCCATGATTGCGTTCTCGTATCCGGTCATCAAGATCACGAACAACGCCTTCGAGACGGCGCACAAGTGTGACACGGTGTGGGGCCCGACGGTATTTCCCTCAATCTACTGACCACGGCGTCATCCTTATCCTCGGCAGTCCGCGCCCGGGCGGCCGAGGCCTTGTACTGTGTCCGATTCCTGCCGGCACAACTCCTCGCAGAAGTCGCGTATGACCGCCGTTGGCGGGGCCTCCGTGCGCCACCGCATGGTGACGAAGACGAATTGCGCGCGCAGCGGAGGGCATCGGGCAACGTTCAACGCCACTAGTTCACCCGCTTGTAGCATGCGTCGGGCAACGCCGAGCACGCCGACAAACAAGGCATCCGTGCGCTTCACAGCTTCGAGCAGGCCCGGGATCTCGTCCGATGTCACATGCAGCCATTTTTGCGGATAAGCATCAGGGCCAAACGCCTCGACGAGGTTACGCGAAAGGTCATCACTKATCGCGGTGGAGATGATCGGGTACTCGCGCAGTTCGTCGAACTCCACCACATCCTTTCCGCTCAGCGGATGCCCCTGTCTGCAGAGAAAACCAGAAGGTATCTCGGCMAATGGAAAGATGTTGAGGTCATCGTGAAGTGGCACGGCACGGGAATTAACCACCAGCGCGTCGATCGACCTTGCCCGCAGTGCCGTGAGCTGATTCGCCACGCTGCCGCCCATTATCTGTACGCGGATGCCCGGGAAGTGATTCAACACATGCTCCAGCAGGGGAGCCGTCAACATCGCGCTGGGCGCCGCGCTCAAGCCCAATTGCACGGTGCCGATCTTGCCCTGACCGAACAGCTTTGCGCTGCGCTTTAGCTCGCGCGCTTCGATGACGATCTTCAAGGCTCGCTCCGCCACTGCCGCGCCGAATGGCGTGAGTTCGTTGCGCTTGCCGATGCGGTCGATCAGGCACTGCCCAAGTTCGCTCTCCAGCATCTGGATGCTTCGGCTTAGTGCAGGCTGAGTCAGATTGAGTTTTTCMGCCGCCCGGCTAAACGAGCCGGTTTCGACGAGGGCAAGGAGATGGTCAAGCTGCTGAAGGTTCATGGGTTGCCGTCTCTGGGCGCCAAAGCATGAGAAAGAATTATCAAAAAAATGATAACAATGCATTGKACCGATAGTCGATAGGTTTCTACCATACTTTTGCGGCTTTGCTAACCTCTCGTACTCAAGACGAACATGAAACTTGCAAGAACCCTTTGGGCCCTGTTCACGCTTGCCTTGGCTGGGCTGGCCCCGGCTTCGGCGCAAGGGCCATATCCAGCACGCCCCATCTCTCTGATGGTGCCGTATCCAGCCGGTGCAGCCAGCGACGTCACGGCTCGCGCGTTGAACGGATTGATCGGCCAGGAGATTGGCGGCCAGGTGATCGTCGAGAACCTGGGCGGGGCCAGCGGAGCCATCGCGGCGAACAAGGTACTCGGAGCGGCAGCCGACGGCTATTACCTGTTCCAGGGTTCACCTAACGAATTGATCCTGGCGGGATTGGCCAACAAAGGAGTCAAGCACAAGCCGGAGGATTTCGAGTTCGTGGCGCCGGTTGCGACCTCGCCATTGATACTGATGGTCAATGCAGGCATCCCGGCCGATACCCTTGACGAGTTCGTTGCGCTCGCCCGGCGCAAGGGCAAGAACACATTGAATTACGGCTCGCCCGGTGCCGGCTCGCTTGTGCACCTGATGACCGAAATGGTCTCCAAGCGCATCGGTGTGCCGATGACTMACGTCCCGTATAAAGGCGGCGTGCCGCTGGTGGCGGACTTGATCGGCGGACAGATCGACTTTGCCATCTTGCCCTATCAGGCCAACTACGAAGGTTTTGTCAAACAGGGCCGCGTGAAGATCATTGGCACATTCTCGAAGCGACCGCTACCGTTGCCCTTCCAGTCGATCCCGACAATCGATAAGAGCCGTGTCCTGGCAGACTTCGACTACGGTATCTGGACCGCGTACCTGGTAAAGAAGGGAACCGATCCCGCCATCGTCGAGCGCCTGAATGCGGCCATTGCCGCGTCGCTGCGCAATCCGGCCGCGCGCGCCGTTCTGGAAGCACAAGGCAAGACTCTCTTCGACCCCATGAGCATTGCCGCCGGCAAGAGGTTTTACGAGGCTGAGATACAGCGCTACCGCGCGATCTTCAAGGCTTCTAGCTACGAACCGGAATAGCCGGCATGCCGTCTGCCAGCCGCAGGAAGCGGCCAGACGGCGACATCCCTTCCCCGTTTTCCCCAGAGCCATGCCCCGGCGTTCCCCGCCGGGATGGATTGCCACGCCTGCTTGCCGAGCGAGACGGGGCATGGTGCACGCCTTCGACCTTACCGGACCACGATTCATGACAGCAGAAGTCATTCAATATCTCGAATCACGCCAGGACAATATTGTCGGCTGGCTAGACGAATTCCTGCGTATTCCCAGTGTGAGCGCCGACCCGGCGTTCGCGCCCCGGATGGAGGAGGCCCGAGCATTTCTGTTGGAGCGCCTGCGGAGCATGGGCCTGGACGATGTGCGTCTGGTGGATGGCGGCGGTGAACCTGCGGTATATGGCTCATGGCTGGGCGCGCCCGGCAAGCCCACCCTCCTGATCTATGGTCACTATGATGTGCAACCCGCCGAACCCATCGCCCTGTGGCGTACACCGCCTTTCGAGCCGACGCTGGATGGCGACCGCCTTTATGCTCGCGGCGCGTCTGACGTCAAGGGGTCGACGACCATTGCTTTGGAAGTCGTTGCCGCATTTCTCGCCGTCAACGGCGCGTGTCCGGTTAACGTCAAGATCTTCCTGGAAGGGGAGGAGGAAACCGGTAGCCCTTCGCTGAGTGCGCTAGCCCAGCGTCACCGGCAACTGCTCTCGGCCGATGCGGTCTTGTCCGCCGACGGCGGTCGCGCCAGCGCGGACTTTCCGACCATCAACACTGGCGCGCGTGGCAACTGCCTGCTCGAGGTCAGCCTGATTACCGCGGACAAGGATCTGCACTCCGGGCGCTACGGCGGCTGCACGCTGAACGCGCTGCATGAGATGGCGCGCCTCGTTGCATCGCTGCACAGGATCGACGGAAGCGTCGCCGTKGAAGGCTTCTATGCTGGTGCGGCGCCGCTCGCGGCGTCACAGCGGGCGGACACTGCTGCTTTGCCCTTCGACGGGGTGGCCTATCTGGGCGATGTCGGCGCTGCGGCGCATGGTGAGCCGGGCTTCAGCATGCGCGAACAGATCACGCTGCGTCCCTGTCTCGATGTCAACGGGCTGTGGGGCGGCTACACGGGCAGCGGCAACAAAACCATCATTCCTTGTCAGGCCAACGCCAAGATGAGCATCAGGCTGGTGGAGGGGCAGGAATCCGGGCAAGTGCTGCAGGCCGTGCTCGAGCATCTGCAGAGTCATTGTCTTCCGGGAGCAAGACTCGACGTGGTGGCCATGCATGGTGGCAGCCCCGCATCGACCCTCGACGCGGGCCATCCCCTTGTTMTCGCAGCCGACCAGGTGCTGAGYAGCATCAGCGGCATCCGGCCGGTTCGCGTGCGACTCGGCGCCTCGGTTCCCATCACCTCGCTGTTCAAGGAAGTCCTCGGCATCGACACCCTGATGTTCGGCTTCAACCTGCCGGACGAGGATGTCCATGCGCCAAACGAGTTCTTCCGGATCAGCTCGATCGCGCAGGGCCTGAAGGCCTGGACCCTGCTGCTGGCGGCGCTGGGCGAGTTTGCTCCCGCTACCTTTCATGCCGGACTGTCTGCATAGCAGTTGTCTCGACCTTGGGCATTCATTCACTCCAACCCATCTGATTTCCAATATGCCTTCCATTGATATCCACCGCCTCGCCTCGAGGAAAAGCCTCTTCGGCGTTGCAGGCGAGCCCCCTCACGAGAAGGTTCATTTGTTCGCGGACGAGAGCACGGGGCTGCGTGCCATCGTGGCATTGCACAATACTGTTCGGGGCCCCGCGTTCGGCGGCTGCCGTTACTACACGTATGGCTCGGAGGAGCGAGCCCTGGAAGACGCCCTCAGGCTGTCGCGGGGCATGAGCCTGAAGAACGCCATGGCGGACCTGCCCTTCGGCGGCGGGAAGTCGGTGATMCTGCGCACTCCGCAACAGACCAACCGGGCCGAGCTGTTCCAGCTGTTCGGCAGCTTGATCCAGTCGCTGTCGGGTACCTACATTACTGGCGAGGATGTCGGCACCACTGAGGAGGATCTGCTGCAGATCGGGAAGCAGACGTCGTTCGCGGCGGGCATTCCCCGGGCGGGACAGTTTGGGGGAAACCCGTCGCCAAAGACGGCGCTGGGCGTTTTTGCGTCTATTCAGCGCGCCTGGAAGATGATGCATGGCGACGCATCGCTCGATGGCGTCTCCGTGGCGATTCAGGGACTCGGCGCCGTGGGTTGGGTACTGGCTGACTGGCTTCACGGCGCTGGCTGCCGCCTGATCGTTGCTGACGTGGATTCCGCGCGCGCGGCCGCGGCGCACGCCGCGTTCGGCGCGAAGGTCGTTTCACCACAAGAGATMACGGCTCAACCAGTTGACGTGCTGGCGCCTTGCGCACTCGGCGCGACGCTGAACGCCGAAAGTATTCCTGGAATCCAGGCTCAACTGATTGCCGGCGCGGCCAACAATCAGCTTGCCACTTCCGACGACGGCGAAGCGCTCCATGAGCGTGGCATTGCCTATTTGCCTGACTTCCTCGTCAATGCGGGCGGTATCGTCAGCTGCGTCCGCGAATACGAGGGCGGCGCGACGGATGCGGCGGTGGATACGGAAGTCCTGCGCATCGCCGATCGTGTGGAAGGCCTGTTCGAACGCGCAAGCAGGACTGAGATGTCGCTTGCCCGAGCGGCGCAAGAGTGGGCGCTAGAGAAGCTGGCACGCTCAGCCTAGACGTCCGGGCGCGAAATTGCGCAATCCACGGCGGGTTGCCATCCGGCCCGCCGTTGGCATCCCGACACCCGCAGTCTCTGAAATCCAAATCAAAAGGGGACCGCGCCGCTATCGAAACGGTCGCGGTGGGGAGCGTCTCGTCTGTCTGAACCGCTCCTTGCCGCCTAACCGCCGCCCGGCATCCCTTCACATCGCGAGCCAATCCATGAAGAAAACCATCATTGCCATTGCTGCTGTCGTCGTCCCAGGCAGCGCGTTCGCCCAGGACAGCGGTATCGTGCTGTACGGGTTGATCGACGTCGGCGTCGAATATGCCAACAGACAACCAGACAACGCAGGAAGCGTGACGCGGATGACGTCCGGCAACCTCGCGGGATCCCGCTGGGGGCTGCGCGGGTCGGAGGATCTCGGGGCAGGCTATAGCGCCATCTTTGTCCTGGAGAGCGGCTTCGACACCGATACCGGCAAGTCCGGACAGAACTCGCGACTGTTCGGGCGGCAGGCATTCGTTGGTCTGCAGAATCCCCTTGGCAAGATCACACTGGGGCGGCAGATCACGCCATTCTTTGAATTCGGTGGCGACTACGACCCTATGCAGTTGGGAACCAAATACTCGCTCATCAGCCAGGACGTCTACTTCGTTTCTCGCTCCGACAACTCGGTCAAGTACGCGGGGACATTTGGCAGCTTCTCCGCGTCCGCGCTTTACAGCTTTGGCGTCGACAGCACGGTCAACGGCGGAAGCGAAGTCCCKGGTGCGCCAAAGATCGGCCGGGAGTACGGCGTTAGAGTGCGTTACGCAAGTGGCCCCTTTTCGATCGGCGCGATATACGACCAGGTGGGCACGGGAACATTGGCCGCCAGTCCAGACGCCAGGATCCGGCGCGCGGCAGTGGCGGCATCCTTCGATATCGGCCCTGCTCACACGTTCGCCGGCTACCGGCGGGCGAAGGCATACGACGGTGGAATCGTCACAGGGGCCCTGGCTGGCGCCGGCAACCAGGCATCCAACCTCTACTGGGCCGGGCTTAGATACGACTTGTCGGCGGCGCTGAGCCTGACAGGTGCAGCCTATTATCAGGACTTCAAGAACACCAATGCGGACCCTTGGCTGTTCTCGCTGCTGCTGGACTACTCGCTGTCCAAGCGCACCGACATCTTTACCGCGGTGGGCTATACGCTGAACCGCCATGGTTCCAACCTCGGACTGAGCAATGGCTCTTCCGGATTTGGGCAGACCACCGCTGGCGCCAATCAGTTCGGCGTCACCACGGGCATCAGGCATCGGTTCTGAGCGTGCTCACCTGGCGTCGGCGGCGGCCCAATCTACGCAAGTGGCTTTCCGTCAGCCCTGATCCCCACCGCCCACTGGCACGACCGTTCCTGTCATGTAAGAGGCCTCCTCGGATGCCAGGAACAGAATGGCGCGCACCTGCTCGTCGATCGTGCCATAGCGCTGCATCAGGCTGCTGGCTTTGGTCTGATCGACGATGGCCTGGTACCAGCTGGCTTCCTGCTCGCTCTGCGCTGAGGTATTGCGCGGTATCTTGCGCGGCGGCGCMTCGGTCCCCCCAGTCGCCACGGCGTTGACGCGTATCCCTTCGTGCGCATGCTCGAAGGCGAGGCTGGCCGTCAGTGCGTTGACGCMGCCCTTGGCCGCCGCGTAGGGAACGCGGTGGATGCTGCGCGTGGCGATCGACGACACGTTGACGATGACACCCTGGCGCCGCGCCACCATGCCGGGCAGCACCGCCCGGCAGCACCACAGCGTCGGGAACAAAGAGCGCCGGATCTCGGCTTCGATCTGGTCTTCTTCATAAGCCTGGAAGGGCTTTGCCCAGATCGTGCCGCCCACGTTGTTGACGAGAATGTCGATGTGGCCGAACGCTGCATCCGCGGCCTTCACCATCTGCACGGCGCCGGCGTAGCTCTCCAGATCGGCGTGCACGGCAATGGCCTGTCCGCCGGCTGCCGTGATCTGCGCCGCGACTTCATCGACCAGCGCCGAGCGGTMGACCAGCGCGACCCACGCGCCCTCGGCGGCGGCAGCCAGCGCCACCCMGCGGCCGATGCCTTGCGCGGCGCCGGTCACGACCATCGATTTACCTGCGAAACGTGTAGCCGTTCTCATATTGTCTTGCTCCTCGCTCATGCCGCGTTGCTGGCCGAGAACTTCTCGTAGTAGAAGCCGGCAGGCGTGATGCCGCTTTGCTGCAGCCACCCACGCACAGCCTCCACCATCGCAACGGGACCGCACAGGTAGATGTCGACATCGCCACCGTTGAGCCATTCCGGTTCCACATGGGCGGTGACATAGCCCTTGCGTGCATGGCCGCTGGCGGGGTCAGCCACGCAGGTCCGGTATTCGAGGCCGGGCAAGGCGGCCTGCGCGGCATCGATGCGCGACAGCGCCACCAGGTCAATGTCGTTTGTGACACCGTAGACCATGCGCACGGGATGCGCACAGCCGCGCGTGGCCAGGGCATCGAACATCGACAGGAAGGGGGCGATGCCGGTGCCGCCAGCCAGGAACAACACCGGCCGCGCCACCTCGCGCAGGTAGAAGCTGCCGTAGGGACCCGAGAATGCCACGCGCTCGCCGGATTTTGCCTGGCTGGTCAGCCAGGTGCTCATCTGTCCTTTCGGCACGTTGCGCACCACGAAGCCGGTGCGCGCGCTGCCGGGCGCGGAGCTGAAGGAGTATGAGCGCGTCTGGCTGGTGCCCGGGATCTCGACGTTGACATACTGGCCAGGCAGGAAGTCCAGGCCGCCGGCATCGTCCAGGTCGATGGCGAAGCCAATGGTCGACTCGGAGAGCTGTTCCAGCTCGGCCAGCGTCCCCTGGTAGGTGGCGACACCGGTCTTGCACGCGGCCGACGATGCGGGCACGCGGATCACGCAGTCCGAGCGGGGCCGRGTCTGACAGGCCAGCACGTAGCCGCCCGCGGCCTCCTCTGCGGTCAGCGCATCTTCGATATAACTCGATTCCGGCAAGTCATAGCTGCCCGACTCGCACAGGCCGCGGCAGGTGCCGCAGGCACCGTCGCGGCAGTCCAGCGGGATATTGATCTGTTGCCGGTAGGCGGCGTCGGACAKGGTTTCGTTCTCGCCACAGGTGATGAACCGGGTGACGCCGTCCTCGAATTGCAGGGCGATGGTATGTTCCATAGCGCGTTTCTCCAGCCTGGATCAGATGTGATAAATGTCGATGACCTGGTTGATGTAGTCGTTCTTGAGCACGACGTACTTGTCCAGGATGCGCGGCTGCCCGTCGGAGAGATCGAGCGTGTAGCGCGACATGCCGAAGTAGCTGTAGGTGGTCTGGTAGCGATGGCTGAGGGTGTGCCAGTTGAAGCGCACGGTGCACGTGTCGCCCTCTGCCCCGAGCACTTCCACGTTGCTCAGGTTGTGACTGGTGCGCGTGTCCGGAATGGTGGCGCTGGAGCGCTCCGTCTTGATGCGAAACACGCGATCTTCCAGGCCCTGGCGGGTCGGGTAATAGATCAGCGAGATCTCACGCTGCGGGTCGGTGATGAGCTCGCCGTCGTCATCCCAGCATGGCATCCAGAAGGTTGCTTCGGGGTGGTAGCAGGCGAGCCATGCATCCCACTCTTCGTCGTCCAGCAGCCGTGCCTCGCGGTACAGGAAGGACTGGATGGCTGCAAGGTCGACTGGCTTGTCKAGGGTGGTCCCGGCGGTGCTCATGCTGCGCTCCCTGCGGCGGCGTTGTCGAGGTCAGTGGCCGCCGTGGTATCGATGGCGTCGTTCGCGGATGCGCCGAGCTCCTCGGCCACGGCTTTCCTCATCACGTCCAGCCAGTAGCGGTGCTGCACCGTGTACAGGCCCTCGTCCTCGGTCCGCACGCCGCTCATCACCGGCTTGAGCCCGATGCGCTGCGCGGCCTCGTCGGCACCGTCAATCCAGTGCTTCGCGCCGCGGCACATGTCGTTCCAGGCCAGGGCCTGGCCGGCGTAGCCCTGCTGGCAGGCCCGGAATTCCTCGAGGTCGTCCGGCGTGGCCATGCCGCTGACGTTGAAGAAGTCCTCGTACTGGCGGATGCGGCGCGCGCGCGCCTCGTMGGATTCGCCCTTCGGCGCGATGCAGTAGATGGTGACCTCGGTCTTGTCGACGGACAGCGGGCGCAGCAGGCGGATCTGCGAGCCGAACTGGTCCATCAGGTAGACGTTGGGATAGAGGCACAGGTTGCGCGAATTCTGGATCATCCAGTCCGCGGCTTCCGCGCCGCAACGCTMGGCAAATTCCTCGCGCCGGCTGAAGTTGGGACGGTCCTCCGGATTGGCCCAGCGCGTCCACAGCAGCATATGGCCGTGGTCGAAGGCGTAGAAGCCGCCGCCCTGCTGGCCCCACTTGCCGGCGTCCATGGCGCGGATCTTGTCTTCCTGCGCGGTCTTCTGCTTGCGGTGGTTGGTGGTCGCGGCGTAGTTCCAGTGCACCGCCKACACGTGGTAGCCGTCGGCGCCGTTCTCGGCCTGCAGCTTCCAGTTGCCTTCGAAGGTGTAGGTGGAGGAGCCGCGCAGCACCTCGAGCCCGTCGGCGGACTGGTCGACGATCATGTCGATGATGCGKGCCGCTTCGCCGAGGAATTCCTTGAGCGGAGGCACATCCGCGTTCAGGCTGCCGAACAGGAAGCCGCGGTAATTCTCGAAGCGCGCCAGCTTCTTCAGGTCGTGCGAGCCTTCCTTGTTGAAGCAGTCGGGATAGCCGGCATTCTCGGGGTCCTTCACCTTCAGCAGCTTGCCGCTGTTGTTGAAGGTCCAGCCGTGGAACGGGCAGGTATAGGTGGCCTTGTTGCCGCGCTTGTGGCGGCACAGCATGGCGCCGCGGTGGCTGCAGGCGTTGATGAATGCGTTCAGCTCGCCCTGGCGATTGCGCGCGATCACCACCGGCTGGCGGCCGATATGGGTGGTGTAGTAGTCGTTGTTGTTGGGGACCTGGCTTTCGTGGGCCAGGTAGATCCAGTTGCCCTCGAAGATGTGCTTCATCTCGAGTTCGAACAGGTCTTCGTCGGTGAAGGCCTGGCGGTGCAGGCGGTAGTCGCCGCTGGCCTTGTCTTCGACCAGGAAGGCATCGAGGTCGAGGCGCTTTGCGCTGGGGCGAACGGGGGCCTTGCCCTCCGGATAGATGGGKATCATGGAGTTGTCTCCTGCCGATKACTTGTCTTCGGGGCGGTGCCGCGCATGCCGCTGCCGCCTGGGATGGATCTGCCGGCCCGCGGGGCGGGCGGTACTACGGAAAATCRGGCGGCGGCGCGCTGGCGCTCCACCTCGGCGGCGGGGGCGCCATCCTGCTCYGGCAGCAGCCGKAAATCGAAGTCGATCGATGCGAACGGCTTGTMGACGCCATGCTTGTCAAGCGCGGCGGCGTCGGTGACGCGGGTCACCGCGGGGACCAGCCCCTCGCGGCTGGCGAAGGCGAAGTCGTCCCAGAGGTATTCATCGCCGTCGATGTTGATCTGCGTGGTCAACTTGCGATAACCATCCGCCGACACAAAGAAGTGGATGTGGGCCGGGCGCTGGCCGTGGCGCGCGAGCTGGTCCAGCAGGCGCTGCGTGGTGCCCTCCGGCGGGCACCCGTAGCCCTTCGGCACGTTGCTGCGGAACTGGTAGCGGCCATTGGCATCGCTCACGATGGTGCGGCGCAGGTTGAAGTGCGACTGGGTCTTGTCGAAGAACGAGTAGTTGCCCATCAGGTTGGCGTGCCATACCTCGACGCTGGCCCCGGGCAGCGGCTTGCCGTCGGCGCCGTACACCGTACCCTGCATGAACAGGACCTCGCCCTTGCCGTCGTCGCTGCCGTCGTCGAGGCGGGCGAAACCGGTGCTCTTTGGCGCGCCKGCCACGTAGAGCGGGCCTTCGATGGTGCGCGGCGTGCCGCCGGTCAGGCCGGCGCGGGCTTCCGCCTCGTCGGCGCGGATGTCGAGGAAGCGTTCCAGCCCCAGGCCGGCGGCAAGCAGGCCCAGTTCCTGGCTGGCACCCGCCTCGGCAAAGTACTCGATGCCCTTCCACACTTCGCTCGCGCTCAGGTCGAGGTCCTCGATCGCCTTGAACAGGTCCGCGACCAGGCGAACGACCACCTGCTGCACGCGCGGATCGGGCGTGCCTTGCGTGCCGGTCGTGACGATAAAGCTGGTGACCAGGGCATCGATTTCCGAGTGGGTCATGAGAGTCTCCATAATTGTGGTGGGGTTCCGGTCCATGCTTTACGGGTATCAAGCTTGTTTTCCGGGCACGGATGAAGCATAGTCAACGGGGGTTTTTGCAGTCCAACACTGATTTAGTATCTGTTTTATACCCGGGAGGTATAGTTTTGGAATTGCGGCATCTGCGTTACTTTGTCGCCGTGGCGGAGGAACGGAACTTCACTCGCGCGGCCGACCGGCTGCATATGGCACAGCCACCCCTGTCGCGCCAGATCCAGCAACTGGAGGACGACCTGGGTGTGCAACTGTTCGAGCGCCACTCGCGTCCACTGAAGCTGACCGACACCGGGCGCTACTTCTATACCCACGCGCTGCAGCTGCTGGCCCAGACCGCGGAACTGCAGGCGATGACCAAGCGGGTGGGCAAGATCGAGCACAAGATGTCGGTCGGCTTTGTCGGCTCCACGCTGTACGGGATGYTGCCGCGTATCATCCGGCGCTTCCGGCAGACGCACGCCGAGCTGGAACTGAGCCTGCACGAGATGTCGACCATGGACCAGATCAAGGCGCTCAAGGAGGGACGCATCGACGTGGGCTTCGGGCGTATCCGGCATGAGGACCCATCGGTGCGGCGCGTGGTGCTGCGAGAGGAACGCATGATCGTGGCGCTGCCGGTCGGGCATCCGCTGGCTGACGCCAAGTCCCGGCTCGCGCTGCACGACCTGGTGGGTGAGCCGCTCATCATCTTTCCCAAGGCGCCGCGCCCCAGCTTTGCCGACCAGGTGCTGGCCGCCTTCCATGACCGCGCCCTGAAGCCACGGCGCCTGCACGAAGTGCGCGAGCTGCAGATCGCGCTCGGCCTGGTGGCGATGGGCGAAGGCATCTCGGTGGTGCCCAGCAGCGTGTACGGGCTCAAGCGGGACKACGTGACCTACAAGGAGCTGGACGATCCCAAGCTGGTGTCTCCCATCATCATGAGCACACGGATGCTCGACGAGTCGGCGGACCTGCTCTCGCTGCGGGACATGATCTACCAACTCTACGAGGAAGAAGGCATGGCCTACCTGTCGCCGCAGAAGCCATGAAGCACAATTGGCGCTTCATACTCCTCAGGTATGAAATCAGACGCCAACGGTGTTGGACGCCCAAAAAATAGCCCTACATACTTCGTGCAACATTCAACTGCACCAGGAAGGTATGAAAGTGGCGACTCAATCCAGCTCCATAGGCATCGAATCGATCGAGGCCATCCTGGTCGATCTGCCGACCATCCGGCCGCACCAGCTCGCCATGGCGACGATGCAACGGCAGACCCTCGTGATCGTCCGCCTGCGCTGCGCCGATGGCGTGGAAGGCATTGGCGAGGCCACTACCATCGGCGGCCTGTCGTATGGCGACGAAAGCCCGGAGGGCATCAAGCTGACCATCGACGCCTACCTGGCCCCGGCGCTGCTCGGCCACGACGCCACCAACATACACGCCGCCATGGCGCGGCTGAACAAGGTGGCGCGCGGCAACCGCTTCGCCAAGTCGGCGCTGGAAACCGCGCTGCTCGATGCGCAGGGCAAGCGTCTCGGCGTGCCGCTGTCGACACTGCTGGGCGGCGTCGTGCGCGACACGCTGCCGGCGCTGTGGACACTGGCCAGTGGCGATACCTCCCGCGACATCGACGAGGCCGAGCGATTGCTGGGCGAGCGCCGCCACAACACCTTCAAGCTCAAGATCGGCCGGCGCAGTGTGCGTGACGACGTGGCGCATGTCTCCGCGATCAAGCGCGCGCTGGGCGAGCGGGCGCGCGTCACCGTGGACGTCAACCAGGCCTGGAACGAAGCGGATGCCGCCACCGGCATCGCCATGCTGGAAGCCGCCGGGATCGACCTGGTCGAACAGCCCATCGCGCGCGAGCAGCGCCCCGCGCTGGCCCGGCTGGCAGCCCGTTTCGTGGTGCCCATCATGGCCGACGAGGCCGTGTGCGGCCCCGAGGACGCGATGGAGCTGGCCCGCCTCGGTGCCGCAGACGTGTTTGCACTAAAGATCGCCAAGTCCGGTGGCATCTTCGGCATGCTGCGCACCGCCGCGGTTGGCGATGCCGCCGGCATCGCCCTCTACGGCGGCACCATGCTGGAAGGCAGCGTCGKCACCATCGCCGCCGCTCACGCCTTCGCCACGCTGCCGCAACTGGCGTGGGGCACGGAACTGTTCGGCCCGCTCCTGCTGAAGGACGACATCGTAGTGGAACGCCCGGTGTACCGGGACTTCGCGCTGCACCTGCCGCAAGGGCCGGGGCTCGGGGTCGCGCTGGATGAGGACAAGCTGGCCCACTACCGGCGGGACCGCACATGAGCATCGCGGATCGCAACGGGCTTCGCCTCTACTATGAGCTTCACGGGCCGCAAGGCGCGCCGGTGCTGGTCATGTCCAACTCGCTGGGCACCACCCTGTMGATGTGGGATCCCCAGATGCCAGCGCTGCTGGAGCACTTCCGCGTGCTGCGCTACGACACGCGCGGCCATGGCGCATCCGGCGTGMCGAGCGCGCCGTTCGGCATGGACGAGTTKGGTGGCGACGTGCTGGCGGTGATGGACCACGCCGGCGTGGGGCAGGCGCATTTCTGCGGCCTGTCGATGGGAGGCATGACCGGCATCTGGCTGGCACGCCATCATCCCGAACGCTTTGGCCGATTCGTACTGGCGAATACCGCGGCGCTGATCGGGCCGCCATCCGGCTGGAACACACGCATCGATCACGTGCGAAGCCACGGCATGTCGATGGTCGCCGAGGGCGTGCTGGCCCGCTGGTTCACGCCGGCCACGCTGGCAGGCGATCCGGCGCGCCTCGCCCCCGTGCTCGCCATGCTTGCCGCCACGGATCCCGACGGCTATATCGGCAACTGTGCCGCGGTGCGCGATGCCGACMTGCGCAGCCTGTTGCCAGGCATCCTGTCGCACGTGCTGGTGATCGCAGGCGTGCAGGATGCCGCCACGACGCCGGAACAGGGCAGCGAACTCGCGCGGGGCATTGCCGAGGCCGAATACCTCGTGCTCAATGCCGCGCATCTGTCCAACTGGGAGCAGCCCGCGGCATTCTCGCGTGCGGTGATACGCTTCCTTTCGAGGGCATGATGCCCTATACCACCTCAGGAGCCGACATGACCCAGCCCTGCATTATCTCCGTCGCCATCACCGGCTCCTTGCCGCGCAAGCGGGACAACCCTGCCGTGCCGATCACCGTCAGCGAACAGGTCKAGTCCACCCAGGCCGCGTTCGAAGCGGGCGCCACGCTCGTCCACCTGCACGTGCGCAATGACGACGAGACGCCATCCTCGGAGCCGGACCGCTTTGCCCTCGTACTCGAGGGAATCCGCAAGCATGCGCCCGGCATCATCACGCAAGTCTCGACCGGTGGCCGCTCCGGGGCGGGAAAGGAGCGCGGCGGGATGCTGTCGCTGCGGCCGGACATGGCGTCGCTTGCCACGGGATCAGTCAATTTCCCGACTCGCGTCTATGACAATCCGCCAGACCTCGTGGATTGGCTTGCCGCCGAAATGAAGGCCTACGCCATCAAGCCCGAGATAGAGGCCTTCGATCTGTCGATGATCTTCCAGGCGGTCGCCATGCAACAGGCGGGCAAGATCGACGGCGCACTGCATATTCAGTTTGTGATGGGCATCAAGAATGCGATGCCGGTCGATCGGGAAGTGCTCGCCTTCTACGTGCAGACCCTGCGGCGCCTGGCGCCCGATGCTACCTGGACCGGCGCGGGCATCGGCCGGGACCAGTTGACGATGGCGCGCTGGTCGCTCGAACTCGGCGGCCATTGTCGCACCGGCCTGGAGGACAACGTCCGGCTCGACAAGGATACCCTTGCCCCGTCCAATGCCGCGCTGGTCGGCCAGGTAGCGGCCTTGTGCAAGGAGCATGGGCGCCCCGTGGCGACGGTGGCGCAGGCGCGGGCGCTCCTGGGGTTGCCCTCGGCCGCGAATTGAAGCGGATCGGGAGCAGAGAAAGACGCAGGCGACGCGGATCTCATCGCCTATTCGTCATGGCCTTCGTCTCGACGACGAGCAGCCGGAAACGCCGGCTGGCTCTCGTCTCCTTGGGTTCGGCAAGCCGGAGCTTGTTCCTTTTGAGCCGGACCAGCGTCAAATCGGTCACACGCAGGTTGTCCCGACCTATCGATCATTTCGCAGTCGGCCAATGCCGAAGGMCGCCCCCTCCCTTCCGTTGCTCAATCAGCTGAGATCGATTCCAACGCCTCGCCTCGCGTTTCAATGCCAAAGCGATAAACGATGAATGCAGCCGTCAGGAAACAGGCGGCGCCCAGCGCAAAGACGCCGGCCTGGCCTGCCAGCGGCAGGATAAGTCCGACCATGGTTGGCCCCAACAGCGAACCGAATCGGCCAACCGTGGAGGCCATGCCGCAGCCAGTAGCGCGGGCGCGGGTCGGATAAAGCTCTGGCGTATAGGTGTACAGCACGGCCCACATGCCGAACATGAAAAACTGCATCATTCCGCCCGACAGGAAGAGTGCGACAGGCTCCGAATTCATACCCGCGACGCGGCCATACAGAAAAGCCATCACCGCGCCGCCCACGAGCGTGATCACGCATGCCGGCTTACGGCCCCAATGCTCGATGGCCCAGGCGGCGCACAGAAATCCCGGGATGCCGCCGACGGAGATATACACGGTGTATAGCACCGACTTGGTCACGCCCATGCCGGTCTGCTGTAACAGCGCCCCAATCCAGGTGTTGAGCCCATAGAAGCCAAGCAGCGCAAAGAACCACAGGCCCCACACAGTCAGGGTTCGGTTTCGATATTCCGGCGACCACAGTACCTTCACGCCGAATATCTCGGCTTCGGGGACGACAGCGGTGGCTGCGGCCTCGGGCAGCGATGTCAGTTTCATCCGTCGCTTCACCGTCTCTTCGATGTGATCAACCACGCGAGAGGCTTCCTCGTGCCTGCCTTTGGATTCGAGCCAGCGTGGGGACTCCGGCACGTAGCGCCGCACCACGAAGAGAAACAGTGCCGGCACCGCGCCGAGCAGGAACATGGTGCGCCAGTTGTACGCCGAGAGCACGTGGTATGACAGGAGCCCCGCGCAGATGAAAGCGATGGGCCA
The DNA here is from genome assembly GCF_056396525.1 of Cupriavidus sp. 05T41. Taxonomy (NCBI): domain Bacteria; kingdom Pseudomonadati; phylum Pseudomonadota; class Betaproteobacteria; order Burkholderiales; family Burkholderiaceae; genus Cupriavidus; species Cupriavidus sp. 05T41. Next base: position 6,137 of record NZ_JBFTLQ010000101.1, on the reverse strand, counting down.
GTTTCCGTCCATTAGCGCCAAGTATTTGCCGCGCTGGCGAGCGGGGATGAATTCGGACAAAAGCGTTTGTGCGAGCGGCAGTTCCATACCCATCCCCAGACCCAGCAACAGGCKATAKATGCCAAGCGTCACGGGGTCACTGGCGGTGGAGCAGAGAAAGCTGCCCAAGCCCCACACGATCATGCTTACCTGAAACACCGGCTTGCGTCMGAAGCGATCGGCAAGCATACCGGAACTGAGCGCGCCGACAGCCATGCCAACAAAGCTCGCGCTGCCCAGCATCCCAGCTTGCGCACTGGTCAACGCGAACTCGGTGCGAATCGAGCCGAGCAAATACGTCATCATCGCCAAGTCAAGGTTGTCAAAGAAGAACGCCAGTGCGATCACCATGAAGAGGAAGCGGTGGTAGCCGCATACGGGTAGTCGCTCCAGTCGGTCACTGATGCGGACCCGCATCAGCTCTGTAGAGGTCACTTTCATCTTGTCTCCTGTCTTGTATTGGCCGGGGAATTTAGGGGCCGGCTCGTGCAACTTCGCCGGTTGGCATGTAATGTCGCGCGGCCCTGGCTGCGTAGCCCGCTCCGGGATGCCAAAGCATGTCGCCGGGGCGCCAACCCGAGCGGCGGACGGCACCGGCCTCAACAGGCTGTAGCGGCGCGCTCGGTACACAGACGCAATCGGAGCAGCAGGAGGAAGGCGAATCGGAAAGGCGCGCGCCGGCACACGCTTTCACGTATGCCGGCGGCAGGGCGGCTCGCTGGAGGAGCCAAGGGGTGCGGGTCAGCGGGTCGCGAAGCGCAGGGGATCAAACGCATCTTCCGGCAGCGCCGACAGGGAGGCACCGGCGGGAAATGGATAGCGCAGGTATGGCGCACGCGGCTGACCGGGCGGTGAATACTGCCCGTCGGCGAGGATCCGCTTCTTGGCCGTCAGCGACTGAATCTCGCACCGGTATGCCACGATCTGGTTCGCCGCGCCGTCCTCGATCGGCGTGTAGTCCTTCTCGGGTCGGAACTTGTCCAGCGCCACAGACTGGTGTGCGCGGATATCCTCGGTCCGTTCGCGCACCGTCGCGACACAGCGTGMGATGACACTGTAGTACTCGAGGCTGGTGTTCTGGCCTTTGGGCGCCTTCAGCAAGGCGACGGGGCGGTCGATCTCGATGGTGATATGCGCGTTGGCTCGGATCGCAGTCGCCAGCTTTCCAAAGCGCGAACTGTGTATCAGAAAGGCGTCACCAGTGAAGGTGAAACTCTGCGCCGTCACGTACGGGAACGGTGTGTCGTGGACACCGACACGGCAGATCAGTTCGTCCTTAAGAAAGGCTTCAATGGCGGGCCAGTCGGTCCAGGCAAGGTCAGTGCGGCGCATCTCTGCGCTCAGGTAGTCGGGGGTCATGGTTGTCTCCAAGGAGGACTTGGGCGGGATCAAGGCAGCACGCGCAACTGTTCGCGCGCCGGGCCCAGCCCTATGCCGCGCAGGCGGCATCCGAGCTGGCTGGCAAGCCAGCGCAGGAGTTCGTCGAGCTCGGGCGGCAATGGGTCCTGAGGTTTGCGAGGCAGTGCTGCCGCGCTGAACGCGGCAAAGCGGTGGATTATGGGCCCGTMGTTATCCGTCCAGTCGCTATCCACCAGCGGGATGGCGTGGTCGGGCGTCTGGGCGAACAACGCCAGGCAATCGCACTTGTTGAGGAAAAGCTCGTCGATCCCATGCTGCTGCACGGCACGCCGAAGCTGCGCGACATCGAGCAAGCCGACCCGTCTCGGGCGGCCGGTGCCGGTGCCATACTCACCGGTCAGCATGCGGATGGCGACGCCGAGGCCGAAGGCATCCTYGCCTGCCAACAGGAGGCCAGGATCGTAGACCAGGGCTTCCTGCTGCCGACCTAGTCCACGTTGCGCCGCACTTGCGCAGTACTCAGCAGATTGCGCTGCGCCAAGCTCGGATGGGAGCGGTCCCGATCCGACCCGCGATACGATGGCCTTGGCAATGCCAATTGTCTTGCGGTGATACCGGCACGGCAGGTCGCCGCCGACGTAGGCATACGCTGGCACCGTATGGCTTGACGTCACCCACGGCTGGTCCCCATGCGTGATATCAAGCATCACCGACTGCGCGCCCTCGAACAAGACGCGCGCCCCGTCCTGTACGCGACGTGAAAGGAAGGTCGGATCGGACACAACAAGGTTGCGGATCTCCGCCCACGCCGCGCGCATGCGACTGATATCTAGGTCCGCGTCGTGTTCCCGGCTGGCAGCGGCCACCTGGAGAAAAACGGCGTCACTGTCGGCCAACAGGTCACGAAGCTGAAACGAGGTCCGCGTGCCATCGCGTGCCCGCAAGGCATGGTCGGCGTAGCACGGGCCAATGCCGTTGCCTGTCGTGCCAATGGTGCCACCGTGCTCGCGGTCCAGCGCGACATGCAGGGGCTGGACCACCGGGCATCGCTGATGGCCAGGCGCGAGTGCAACGATATACCAAGGCTGCCCAGCATCGCAATCTCCTCGGCCAACTGGGTCAGCCCAATTGCGCAGCCTGACCCGATGTAGAGGGACAGATCGGGATGCAACACGCCGGACGGAACTTGCCGCAAACGTACGGTACCCTGAGGCGTGGCGATGGTGTGGCCTGCGTTGGCGCCGCCGTTGAAGCGCGCCACTATGTCATAGCTACCGGCAATATGGTCGACGACTCTCGCCTTACCCTCGTCGCMATACTGGAGACCCACGAGCACGTCGGCATAGCCAATCTGAGGTGACATCGTCATGCTTCGACGTCGAGMGCGAACGTGGCTTCGATCTCCACGGGAGCGCCAAGCGGCAGGCTGGCCACGCCGATGGCGATACGGGCGTGCCGGCCTTTGTCTGCGAAGATGAAGTTGATCAACTCCGACGCCGCATTGACCACGGCCGGCGCGTCATGGAAGCCATCGGAAGTCGCGACGAAGCCGCCCAGGCGAAGCACGCCATCGATCCGTTCCAGATCGCCGTTGGTGGCCGCCGAGGCCCAGCCCAGCAGATTGGCGACGCAAAGGCGGGCGGCTTCGCGCGCATCGTCCAGGGACACTTCCGCTGGAACCCGCCCGGCGAATATAGGCTGGCCTGAGCGCACGGGCAACTGGCCGGAAACCGTCAGGATGCCGCGGTGCAGGGTATAAGGTACGAACAGGGCCGTTGGAATGGCTGGCGGCGGCAGCACGATTGCTGCCTCGCGAATGCGATCGATGATTGTCACGGGGTTCCTCTTGTGAGCGATGGCGAGCGCGCCGCCGCGCACAGATTGCACGACAGATTCGCCACCTTCACTGTGCCGCCCGAGGCTTCGGCTGTCCGGCGCACGGACGCCAGGCAATATCGCGCAGACGCCAGGCTGTGAGGCCGGTGCGCCCTTACCGCCGAGTCGCGTCGCGAAAATACTCAGTCGGAGTCATGCCCAGCGCCCGCCGGAACATCGCGCTGAAGGCGCTCGGGCTCTCATAACCGAGTTGCAACGCGATGTCGGTCACGTGGCGTCCCTGGGCCAGAAGGCGCACCGCGGCCATCAGCCTGGCTTGCTGCTTCCAGCGGCTAAAGGTCAGGCCGGTCTCCTCGGGGAACAGCCGGATGATGGTGCGGTCGCTGGCGCCCACTGACCGGCTCCAGGCCTCGACGGAAGTCTCGTCGGACGGGTCGGCGACGATCCGGGCGCAGATCTTGGCAAGGCGCGCATCCTTTGGCATAGGCAGGTGGAGAGGTACCACGGACAGGGGGCGCATCTCCTGCAGGAGCAGTCCGGCGACGAGGCCGTCGCGGCCGTTTTCCTCATAGTCGACCGGCATGCGCACCATCTCCGAAACGAGCTCGCGCAGCAGCGGCGGCACCGCGACGACGCAGCATGTCGTCAGTTCGCTGGGCACGGCGTCCTCACGAACATAGACCGTGCGCATCTCGACCTCACCGCATGCCTGCATGGCATGGCGAACGTCGCCCGGCACCCATACCGCCCGCTGGGGCGGCACCACCCAGGAGCCCATCCCTGTGGTCACCAKGATCGCGCCACTGTACGCGTAGATCAGCTGGGCACGCGGGTGCGAGTGGTAATCGATATAAAAGCGATCGGGCAACGCGCGGGCCATCCCGCCAACTGGTCGGCCAATGTGCTGGTAGTCCTCGCGGTTTTCACTTTTTCCGAACATGGCGTCTCCGAGACAACAAGTGTCATCCGCCGGCGCGCGCTGGGCGGCGCCAGAAAGTATTGTGGGTTCGACGTCAGCGCACGTCGCATTTACCMCAGGGATCGATCTCTCCATCGATCCCCCAGTTCGGAGCCAAAACTCAAATGTCAGTGTATCGAAACTTCGACCAGCAGTCCCTGGACAAGCAATACAACGTCAGGGGCGGGATCCCGCACTATCAAGCGATCTTCGACCGATGGGCGAAGGAGAGCCGCGACTTCCGCCTCGCACGTCCCGTCAAGGAAGACCTAGCGTACGGCGATGACCCCAAGCAGTCATTGGACTTCTTTCCTGCCGGCAAGCCGGGCCGGCCATTGCTGGTCTTCATCCACGGTGGATACTGGCAGTCGCTGGACAAATCGGACTTCAGCTATGTCGCCAAGCCGTACTTGGAACACAATATCAATGTCGCCGTGGTGAACTATCGTTTGGCACCAAACGTGACCATGGCCGGGATCGTACGCGACAACCAGGACGCCGTGGTCTGGCTGTACCGAAACGCCAGGGAACTGGATTTCGATCCCAATCGCATCTTCGTCTCCGGCCATTCGGCGGGCGGCCACCTCACTGCAACACTTGCAGGAACGCGCTGGGCCGACTTCGATGTCCCCGCAGATATCATGAAAGGCGGATGCGCCATCAGTGGCCTCTATGACCTCGAGCCGATCCGGCTCTGCTATCTCAACCAAGTCGTGGGCCTTAGCGCGGCGGACGTTACCGCCTACAGTCCCATGCAACACCTGCCCTCAACCAGGCTGCCAATGATCCTGACGGTTGGCGGCGAGGAGTCCTCGGAATACCACCGTTTGCAGGCCGAGTACTGTGCGCAACTGCATGAGCAGGGAATCGCGGTTGAGATTGTCGATCAGGAGCGCGGCCATCATTTCGACGCGGTTGATTACTTGGGAGAGGCCCGGGGCAAGCTTGCCGCGGCGGTGCTCAAGATGATCGCAGCAGGAGCGTAGGCTTTCGGCCGTCGCCCTGCGGCGCCGCACGATTCCCTTCAGGCCTCGGGATGGCAGGCCCAAGGTGGCGGCGATCGCGCACGGCATTTGGCGGCCGGTTCAGGCGTTTACTGCTGGCCATCGACACGGCGCCGCTCGACGGCGGCCCGGCCGATGTCGCCGGGCCGCCCCGTCATGAACACGGTTCCCTCTTCGGGTCGTGCTGCCACGCCTATTTTCCGGTGATGCCGCCGTCGATGATCAACTCGGTGCCTGTGATGCAGGCGGCGGCGTCCGATACGAGGAAAGCACACGCATAAGTCACGTCCCGGGCGGTGCCCATGCGGCCCACAGGCACCAGACGCGCGCGCGCCTGCCTGGCCCGATCGAAGTGCTCCGCGTCGTACAGCCGCGCTCGTCTCCATGGCGGCACCCACCTTGCCGATGCCGACGTTGTAGTGCCGCACGTCCACGGGCCCKAATGCATCGCGCGCCCCGGCAAAGAGCCGCCCGACATCCTGCTCKGGCGTAACGTCACCGAAAAGGGCAACGGCGCGCCCGCTCACTTCAGTCAACGCACAGGCCGGGCAGAGGGTCACGCCCAAGGCAGTCACCGCGCTTTCCATTCATCGGGATCCATCCTGCTCGGACTCCGGGCGTACCGCCCGGGCGCCCGTGTCGGCTCAGAGCAGACACTCCGGTGTCGTTGTGTTGGTTCCGGCCCGCCAGTTCCAGGACGGCACGCCCCTGGGTTTGACGCCATATTTCGCACTCGAAAGAAATTTCTCCCAAGCCCCGCCTGGGCTTGCGGGCGATCTGCGCCGGCATGGCCCGCCTTGGCACACTCCATGCGTTTGTACCTCCCGAGCGCAGAAACACTGCTCAAACCAACCGAACCCAAAGTTCAATCGCTCCCAAGGAGAACTGCCATGACTACCACCCTCGCCATCAAGGACCTGTCCGTCACCGAAGAACTCGAC
>NZ_JBFTLQ010000100.1:0-25559 GCF_056396525.1 Cupriavidus sp. 05T41 | reverse complement strand
TCCGCAGACGCTGCCGGACCAGCCCGCAACGGGCGCGCCCGCCGCACCTGCCTCGCCCGCCCCGGCAGCCACGCGGCCGCGCGCGGCCAAGCCGCGCCGCTACCCGCCGGGCTTCCTGCCCGCGCTGGCGCGGATCGACACCCAGCCGGTGACGTGCTTCGTCTTCGACAATGTGCTGCTCACGGTGCGGCCKGCGCAGTCGCGCACGCTCGACCAGGTGCGCCAGCGGCTGCTCGAACTATGCCGGGACCCGCGGCCGCAGACGGCGTCCAAGGCACGGTCCAACGGGCACGCCGCGCTGGTGCATGGCATCCGCCCGCCGACCCGCCCCGAGGACCTGATGCTCAGGCTGCTCAACGCGATGGTCGACCGCTACCTGGAACTGCGCGCGCCGCTCACGCGCCAGCTCGACCGCTGGCAGCGCGCGCTGCTCAGCACCCGGCGCAGCTTTTCGAGCTGGGAAGGGCTGCTCGACGCACGCATCGAGCTGCGCCGGCTCGAGCACCTGTGCGAGGAGCAGCACGATGCCCTGCAGGAATTCCGCGACAGTCTGCTGGACAACAGCTACAGCATCGCKAGCGAGGGGCAAGCCACATCGGCGGGCCGCGATGACGCACTGCTGGTGCGCATCAACGATGTGATGGAACATATCTCGCGCGTGCTAGCCCACGCGCGCCGGCTCGAGGATTCGATCGAATCCGCCGTGCAGATCCATTTCTCGGCGGTAGCCCACCGTACCAACCGCACCATGCGCACGCTGACGCTGATCACCGCGCTGTTCATGCCGCTCACGTTGATCACTGGCATCTTCGGCATGAATTTCGAGCGCATGCCGTGGCTGCGCGAGCCGGAAGGCTTCTGGTGGTCGCTGGGGCTKATGGGCGCGGTGGTGGTGGTGCTGGCCGCGGTGTGGGGGCTGGGGCGGCGGCTGGACCACAACTGAGCGGCCGCTCCCCGCGCCCGACTCTCAGATGCTGGCCTTGGCGTCGAACGCGYGCGCKAGGCTGTCGAGGAAGCGCGCGGCCGGCTGGTAGCCGATCACGCGGACCGGCCGCTCGCGCCCGTCCGTGCCGTACAGGATGATGCCGGGCGGACCGAACAGGCCGAAGCGCTTGAGCAGCGCGCGATCGTCTTCATTGTTGCGGGTGACATCGGCCTGCAGCATCACCACGCCGGACAGGCGCGAGCGCACACGATCGTCGCTGAACGTGAAGCGCTCCATTTCCTTGCAGCTCACGCACCAGTCGGCATAGAAATCCAGCAGCACCGGCTTGCCCGCGGCGGCGGCCTGCGCCACGCGCGCATCGAGCTCGGCCACCGAACGTACCCGCTCGAAGCGTGCCTCKGACACCTTGCCGACGACGGCTTCCGGATTGGCGCGCAGGGCCGCCAGGTGGGCCAGCGGCTGCAGCGGATCGCGGCCGCCGGAGGCCAGCCCCACCAGCAGKATCGCACCGGCCAGCGCGGCCAGCAGGCCGAGGCCCTTGCCCACGCGGGCCAGGCCATGCGCATCCGGGCCGAGCGCCTCGAAGGCGCTCAGGAACACGGCGCCCACCAGCAGCAGGGCAGCCCACCCCGTCATCAGCACCCAGGCTGGCAGGACCGGGCTGACCATCCACAGCGCCACGCCCAGCAGCAGAAAACCGAAGAAGCGCTTGGTCATCTCCATCCAGCGCCCGGCGCGAGGCAGCAGGTTACCCGCGCCAACGCCCACCAGCACCAGCGGCAGGCCCATGCCGAGCGCCATGGCGAACAGCGCCGCGCCACCGGTCATGGCGTCGCCGGTACGCGCGATATAGGCCAGCGCGCCGGCCAGCGGCGCGGTCACGCAGGGGCCGACGATCAGCGCGGAGATTGCGCCCATGGCGGCGGCGCCGGCCAGCTGCCCGCCCTGGCGCCGGTTGGACGATGCCGTCAGCCGGGTCTKCCAGCGCTGCGGCAACTGCAGTTCGTAGAGGCCGAACATGGACAGCGACAGGCCCACCATCAGCGCGGCGAACAATGCCAGCACCCACGGGGCCTGCAGCGCGGCGGACAAGCCTTCGCCGAGCACCCCGGCGGCCACCCCGACGCCGGTGTAGACCACCGCCATGCCGAACACATAGGCCAGGGACACCAGCAGCGCACKGCCGCGCGTGACGTGCTCGCCCACCACGATGGAGGACAGGATCGGCACCATCGGCAGCACGCAGGGGGTGAAKGTCAGCAGCACGCCGAGGCCGAAGAACAGTGCAGCGATCAGGCCGAGATTGCGGCTGGCCAGCGCGCCCGCGATGCGGTCGTTCTCGTCGGCCGGGCCCGACAKGGGGGCGGCAGCCGCGTCGGCCGCGGCGCTGGCGTTGCCAGCGCTCCTGGCCGTCCCCGCAGGGGCGGGTACGCCGGCAGGAGTCGAATCCGCCTTCGCAGTCTTGCCAAACAGGCCGTCGAGCGCACCACCGCCCACCTTGAAGACACTCTCCATCGGCGGATAGCACAAGCCCTTGTCGGCGCAGCCCTGCGAGGTCACCACCAGCGACCACTTGCCATCGGCGGGCGCGGCTTCGACCGGCACGCGAATGGTCAGGCCACCGTGATAGGTCTCCATCTCCTTGCCGAAGGTCTCGTCGAACTTGACCTTGCCCGGCGGAAACGCAGGCGCGCCCAGCTTGACCGATGCCGGTTGCGCGGCAAAGGCAAAACGGTCGCGGTAGAGGTAGTAGCCGTCGGCCACGTCGAAGCGGACCTCGATGGTCTGCGCGTCGACCTGGCGCGCGGCGAAGCGGAACGCCTGTTCCGGCGGCAGGAAGTCTTCCTCCGAGGCCGCATGCGCGATACCGCCGAAGCAGAGCCACAGCATGGCCAGCAGCGAGAACAGCAAGCGCACTGCGGCATTTTGCCGCACCACCGTTGTTGCCGGCTGGCGGCCCAACGCGCCCGACTCCACTGCGAAACCCATGCTCCGTCCTTGAAAATATCGTTGGTCTTGCCGCGCGGCGATCGGCATCACGGCCGCCCGGCGTTGCTATGCCCGCTCGTCACCGGCCGGGGCCGCACCCGTTTCCTCGGCGACCCAGGCCAGGTAGGGCGCGAAGCCGGCCACCACGGGCACGGCCACGATCTCCGGCACCTCGTAGGGGTGGGCCAGGCGGATCGCGGCTTCCAGCGCCGCGTAGCGGTCCTGCGTGGTCTTGATCACCAGCGGCCACTCCTTCGCCGTCTCGATCTCGCCGCGCCACCAGTATTCGGACTCGCACGGCGCAAGCCGGTTCACGCAGGCTGCCAGGCGCGATTCCAGCACGGCGCGCGCCACGCGCGCGGCGGCTTCGGCATCGGGCAACGCCGTCATCACCAGTATCGTCTCGCTGTCGCTCATCGCTCGTCTCCCACTCGCCACCCGGCCCCAGGCTTGCGGCCCGCAAACCGGGGGCCGCAAAAACAAAAGAGCCAGGCATCTAGCCTGGCTCGATTGTAAGCGGTGTCCGCGCCAGCCGCCGGGGACCAATGGTCGCAGGCGGCGGGACGGCATCAACCTTATTCCGCGGCTTCTTCTGCCGGGGCTTCGGTGATTTCCGGACGGTCAACCAGCTCGACCAGCGCCATCGGCGCATTGTCGCCCTGGCGGAAGCCGAACTTCAGGATACGCGTGTAGCCGCCCGGACGAGCGTTGTAGCGCGGGCCGAGTTCGTTGAACAGCTTGGTGACCATGTCGCGGTCGCGCAGGCGGGCGAAGGCCAGGCGGCGGTTGGCAACGGTGTCCTTCTTGGCCAGCGTGATGAGCGKCTCGACAACCTTGCGCAGTTCMTTGGCCTTGGGCAGGGTGGTCTTGATCAGCTCGTGMTGGAACAGCGAGTTGGACATGTTGCGCAGCATCGCGAGACGGTGCGACGAGGTGCGGTTCAGTTTCCGCAAACCATGACGGTGACGCATGATGATTCCTTTATTGCAATGTTTGACCAGCTCTTCTATCGCTTGGCCGGGTCAATCCCCGGTTCGGCGCGGGCCGGTAGTCGATTGGAGCGGCCGGCACATGCCGGCTGCCGGGATCACCGGCGCGGCGCGGGGACCTGCCCCCCGCCGCGCGCGGCGAAATTACTTCTCCAGACCTGCGGGCGGCCAGTTCTCGAGCTTCATGCCAAGGGTCAGGCCGCGCGAAGCCAGCACTTCCTTGATTTCGTTGAGCGACTTGCGACCCAGGTTCGGGGTCTTCAGCAGCTCGTTCTCGGTGCGCTGGATCAGRTCGCCGATGTAGTAGATGTTTTCGGCCTTCAGGCAGTTGGCCGAACGCACCGTCAGCTCCAGGTCGTCGACCGGGCGCAGCAGGATCGGGTCGATCTGCGGCGTGCGGCTCGAAGCGGCTTCCGCCGACGACTCGGTGCCTTCCAGCGCGGCGAACACGGACAGCTGGTCGACCAGGATGCGGGCCGACTGGCGGATCGCTTCCTCGGGCGAGATCACGCCATCGGTTTCGATGTTCATCACCAGCTTGTCGAGGTCGGTACGCTGTTCCACGCGAGCGGATTCCACTGCGTACGACACACGGCGCACCGGCGAGAACGAAGCGTCCAGCACGATGCGGCMGATGACCTTGCCCGCTTCGTCGCCGAACTTGCGCACGTTGCCCGGCACATAGCCACGGCCTTGTTCGACCTTGACCTGCATGTCGAGCTTGCCGCCGGCCGACAGGTGAGCGATCACGTGGCCGGGGTTGATGATCTCGACATCGTGCGGCAGCTCGATATCGGCAGCCGTCACAACGCCTTCGCCWTCCTTGCGCAGCGACACCGTGACTTCATCACGGTTGTGCAGCTTGAAGACCACACCCTTCAGATTGAGCAGCAGGTTGACTACGTCTTCCTGCACGCCATCGATGGTGGAATACTCGTGGACCACCCCAGCGATCGTGACTTCGGTCGGGGCATAGCCGACCATCGACGACAGCAGCACGCGACGCAGGGCGTTACCGAGCGTATGGCCGTAGCCACGCTCGAACGGCTCCATCACGACCTTCGCGTGATGGTCGCCCAGCGGCTCTACGGCGATGATTTTAGGCTTGAGGAGTGCTGTTTGCATTAGGTTGTCCTTTTCAATACCCTCGGCTCGTTACACCGATAAGGCTGACGTATGGAACCTGAAAATCCCATCGTACGATGGGCAATAAGCCCGGCGCGCGGCAGCGCGTCGGGCTGAATGTGAAGCTTGACGAGAAACGCAAGCCCCTGACCGTTCGATGGTGTCGGACAKATTCGTGCGATTAACGCGAATACAATTCGACGATCAGGCTTTCGTTGATGTCACCGGAGATATCGGCGCGATCCGGCACTTGTTTATACGTGCCTTCGAATTTCTTCGCGTCAACGGCGACCCATTGCGGGAAACCAGATTGCTCGGCCAGCGACAGCGCTTCGGCGATACGGACTTGCTTCTTCGACTGCTCGCGGATGGTGATGACGTCGCCAGCCTTGACCTGTGCCGACGGCACGTTCAGGGCCTGACCGTTCAGCAGGATCGCCTTGTGCGACACGAGCTGGCGCGCTTCGGCGCGGGTCGAGCCGAAGCCCATGCGATAGACGACGTTGTCCAGGCGCGATTCCAGCAGTTGCAGCAGCTTTTCGCCGGTGTTGCCCTTGCGGCGGTCGGCTTCGGCGAAGTAACGGCGGAACTGGCGCTCGAGCACGCCATAGATACGCTTGACCTTCTGCTTTTCACGCAGCTGGTTGCCGTAGTCGGAGGTGCGCGTACCCGAGGTACGGCCATGCTGGCCCGGCTTGCTGTCCAGCTTGCACTTGTCGGCGAGCGAGCGACGTGCGCTCTTCAGGAACAGGTCGGTGCCTTCACGGCGGGAGAGTTTGGCCTTCGGGCCGATATAACGTGCCACTTTATCTTCCTTCCTGATCGATCGCGGCGCCTTGTGTACGCGCCGCGAGTCCGCCTTCTCCGCCCCTTGGGGGCGCCTGAGTGGCAGACGGTGGGCTTATCCAGCGCGCTCCCGGAGGGGCACGCAAAAGCATGACTGGCTACTGCGCCAGGCGGCGGACCAAGACTTCGACCCGACAAACGCAAAGGCGCAAAACGAAAACCTGCCGCAAAGCTGATGCAGCAGGTCAACGTGCGATGATACCACACCGGGCCACCGGCAAGAAACCCCGCCGGCCACCCGGGTATGACAGCGTCGCTTAGATGCGGCGGCGCTTCGGCGGACGGCAGCCGTTGTGCGGCACCGGCGTCACGTCTTCGATCACCGAGATCTTGATGCCCAGCGCGTTCAGCGCACGGACAGCCGATTCACGGCCAGGGCCGGGGCCCTTGATGCGCACGTCCAGGTTCTTGATGCCCTGGTCTTGCGCCACGCGGCCGGCGTTCTCTGCTGCGACCTGGGCTGCAAACGGGGTCGACTTGCGCGAACCCTTGAAGCCCTGGCCACCCGAGGTMGCCCACGCCAGGGCATTGCCCTGACGGTCGGTGATCGTGATGATGGTGTTGTTGAACGAAGCGTGGACGTGCGCAATGCCGTCGGCAACGTTCTTCTTGACCTTCTTACGCGCGCGCTGGGCGGCGTTATTCGGACCTTTTGCCATTAGTTTCTTCCTCTGCCTTCGGCTTTACTTCTTCAGAGCCACGCCGGCCTTACGCGGACCCTTGCGGGTACGGGCGTTGGTGCGGGTGCGCTGACCGCGCATCGGGAGACCCCTGCGGTGACGGACGCCACGATAGCAACCAAGGTCCATCAGACGCTTGATGTTCATCGTGGTTTCACGACGCAGGTCACCCTCGACCGTGGCCTTGCCGACTTCGTCACGAAGCTTTTCCAGGTCGGCGTCGGTCAGGTCCTTGACCTTCTTGTCAAACGGAACGCCGGTGGCCTCGCAAATCTTGCGGGCGCGCGAGCGGCCGATACCGTAAATAGCCGTCAGGCCGATCTCGGTATGCTTGTGGTTCGGGATGTTAACCCCTGCGATACGTGCCATTCGTCAATCCTCTTTACKATTAGCCTTGGCGTTGCTTGTGGCGGGGATCCGACGAGCAKATCACGCGCACGACACCGTTGCGCTTGATAACTTTGCAGTTGCGGCAAATGCGCTTAACAGAAGCCAGCACTTTCATGATTTTCCTCTTCCTTCAATTCCTGTTCGCTTCACTTCGTCCGAAAGACGATACGCGCGCGTGACAGATCATATGGAGTCAGCTCAACCGTCACCTTGTCACCCGGAAGAATCCGGATGTAGTTCATTCTCATCTTTCCGGAGATGTGGCCCAGCACTACGTGGCCATTCTCCAGTTTGACTCGGAACGTCGCATTGGGAAGGTTTTCCAGGACCTCCCCCTGCATCTGGATGACGTCGTCTTTTGCCATACCTAGCCCGTACCGACCCGGCTTTAGCGCAAGGTCAAATTACCCTTGAAATTCGCYTTCTTCAGMAGGGACTCATATTGCTGCGACATGACATAGGACTGGACCTGGGCCATGAAGTCCATCGTGACGACMACGATGATCAGCAGCGAGGTTCCGCCAAAATAGAACGGAACGTTCCAGCGMAGTACCAGGAATTCCGGCAACAGGCAGACCAGTGTGATGTAGATCGCACCAGCCAGCGTCAGACGCACAAGGATCTTGTCGATGTAGCGCGTCGTCTGCTCGCCCGGACGAATGCCCGGAATGAAGGCACCGCTTTTCTTCAGGTTATCCGCCACTTCACGGCTGTTGTACACCAGAGCCGTATAGAAGAAGCAGAAAAATACAATCGCAGCAGCGTACAGCAKGATGTAGACCGGCTGGCCCGGCGACAGCGTTGCCGCCAGGTCCTTGATGAACCGGCCTGCAGCGCCCGTCGAGTCAGACGTGAACCAGCCCGCGATGGTCGCCGGGAACAGGATGATCGACGATGCGAAGATCGGCGGAATCACCCCTGCCATGTTCAGCTTCAGCGGCAGGTGCGACGACTGACCGCCGTACACCTTGTTGCCGACCTGACGCTTGGCATAGTTCACCAGGATCTTGCGCTGGCCACGTTCGACGAACACCACGGCGAACGTCACGCCGGCGATGATMGCGACAATCAGGATMGACGCGATGATGCTCATGGAACCAGTGCGAACCAGTTCGAAGAGACCGCCGATCGCGTTGGGCAAGCCCGCCGCGATACCGCCGAAAATGATGATCGAAATGCCGTTGCCCAGACCCCGCTCGGTGATCTGCTCACCCAGCCACATCAGGAACATCGTGCCGGTCACCAGCGTGATCACCGCCGTAGCCCGGAACATCAGACCCGGGTCGATCACCAGGCCGGGCTGAGACTCCAGCGCGACCGCGATCGACAGCGCCTGGAAGGTGGCCAGGACCACCGTGCCGTAGCGCGTGTACTGCGTGATCTTGCGTTGACCCGCCTGCCCTTCCTTCTTCAGCKACTCCAGCTGCGGCAGCACGATCGTCAGCAATTGCATGATGATCGACGCCGAGATGTACGGCATGATGCCGAGCGCGAAGACGGTAAAGCGCGACAGCGCACCGCCCGAGAACAGGTTGAACATCCCGAGGATGCCACCCGACTGACTCTGGAAAAGCTTCGCAAGCTGTTCCGGATCGATCCCCGGCACCGGAATATGCGCTCCGATGCGGTACACGATCAGGGCCAGCACCAGGAACATCAGCCGGCGCTTGAGGTCGCCGTACTTCGCCGTGTTCTTGGCTTGCGTGCTTGCATTGGGTTTCGCCGTGGCCAAACGATGCTMCGACTGTGACTCGCCTATGCTGCGAAATCAGCTGCTAAATTACGCCGCGATCTGACCGCCGGCGGCTTCGATCGCAGCCTTGGCGCCAGCGGTGGCACCCAGACCCTTGATCGTCACCTTGCGGGTCAGCTCACCGGCCTTGATGACCTTGGCGCTCTTGATCAGATCGCCCACCAGGCCAGCCTGCTTCAGAACCAGCAGATCCACTTCGGCAGCTTCCAGACGCTCGATGTCGCGCAGGCTCACCTCGGCGGTGAATTCCTTCGTCAGCGAGGTGAAGCCACGCTTCGGCAGACGACGATACAGCGGCATTTGACCGCCTTCGAAGCCGACCTTGTGGAAGCCGCCCGAACGCGACTTCTGACCCTTGTGACCACGACCGGCAGTCTTGCCCAGGCCGGAGCCGATACCGCGGCCGACGCGACGCTTGGCGTGCTTCGAACCGGCGGCCGGTTTCAGGTTGTTCAGTTGCATCTTGCTCTCCGTGTCCTGTATCAGGCCAGAACCTTGACCAGGTACGACACCTTGTTGATCATGCCGCGCACGGCGGGCGTGTCCTGCAGCTCCGACACCGAGTTGATGCGGCGCAGGCCCAGGCCACGGACGGTGGCGCGATGATCCTCACGCGTGCCGATCAGGCTGCGCACGAGTTGCACTTTTACGGTTTGTTGCGACATTTCGTCCGACTCCTTAACCGAGGATGTCTTCAACCGACTTGCCGCGCTTCGCGGCGATCTCGCCGGGCGTGCTCATCTTCTGAAGACCGTCCAGCGTGGCGCGAACCATGTTGTACGGATTGGTCGAGCCGTGCGACTTGGTCACCACGTTGGTGACGCCCATCACTTCGAAGATCGCGCGCATCGGGCCGCCGGCGATCACGCCGGTACCTTCCTTGGCCGGCATCATCAGCACCTTGGCGGMGCCGTGCTTGCCSAYSACYTCGTGYTGCAGCGTGCCGTTCTTCAGCGAGACCTTGACCATCTTGCGACGGGCTTCGTCCATTGCCTTCTGAACTGCCACCGGCACTTCCTTGGCCTTGCCCTTGCCCATGCCGATGCGGCCATCGCCGTCACCAACCACAGTCAGCGCAGCGAAACCGAGAATCCGGCCACCCTTCACCACCTTGGTGACGCGGTTGACCGAGATCATCTTCTCGCGGAGGCCGTCGTCGCGTTCGTCCTGCTGGACTTTTGCTTGCATTTTTGCCATGACGTATCTCTCTATGTGCGCTTAGAACTTGAGACCGGCTTCACGCGCAGCGTCAGCCAGAGCCTTCACGCGACCATGGAAGCGGAAGCCGCCGCGATCGAACGCAACGGTTTCCACGCCGGCAGCCTTCGCCTTTTCGGCGATGCGCTTGCCAATCAGGGTCGCGGCGGCGGCGGTAGCACCGCTGCCAGTCAGTTCCTTGCGCACTTCTGCCTCGACGGTCGAAGCCGAAGCCAGCACTTGCGTGCCGCACGGCGAGTAGACCTGGGCGTAAATATGCGAATTCGTACGGAACACGGTCAGACGATTGATCTTCATCTCCGCGATCTTGGCGCGGGTCTGACGTGCACGGCGCAAACGAGCGTCTTTCTTGTTCATGATTGCACCCCTTACTTCTTCTTGGTTTCCTTCAGGATGACGCGCTCGTCCGAGTAGCGAACGCCCTTGCCCTTGTAGGGCTCAGGCGGACGGTACGCGCGAACTTCCGCGGCAACCTGACCGACTTTCTGCTTGTCCGCACCCTTGATGATGATCTCGGTCTGCGTGGGCGTTGTCGCCGTCACGCCTTCCGGCATCGCATGGATCACGTCGTGCGAGAAACCAAGCTGGAGCTTCAGCGCAGCACCTTGCAGCTGGGCACGGTAGCCMACGCCGACCAGGTTCAGCTTGCGCTCGAAACCGGTGGTCACACCCTTGACCATATTGGCCACCAGGGCRCGCATGGTGCCCTGCAGTGCGTTTGCTTCGCGCGATTCGTCGGCCGGGGCGAAGGTCAGCGTGTCGTTTTCGACCTTGACCTGCACCAGGCTGTGAATCGGCTGCGTMAGCGTGCCGAGCGGGCCCTTCACGGAGAGCACGCCAGCCGCCACATTGACTTCTGCGCCTTTGGGCAGCGCGATGGGAGCCTTACCTACACGGGACATGGTTACTCCTTACGCGACGTAGCAAAGAACTTCGCCGCCCACGCCAGTGGCACGTGCCTTGCGGTCGGTCATCAGACCCTGCGGGGTCGAGATGATCGCGACGCCCAGGCCGTTCATCACTTGGGGAATGTCGCTGCGGCCCTTGTACACGCGCAGACCGGGCTTCGAGACGCGCTCAATGCGCTCGATGACCGGACGGCCGGCGTAGTACTTCAGACCGATGCTCAGTTGTGCCTTGCCGCCTTCTTCCTTCACGGCGTAGTCGTCGATATAGCCTTCGTCCTTCAGGACCTTGGCGATTGCCACTTTCAGCTTCGACGACGGCATGACAACCGACGCTTTCTGCACGCCTTGGGCGTTGCGGATGCGCGTCAGCATATCGGCGATAGGATCGCTCATGCTCATACTGTTTCTCCTGTAGCCTGTGCGTAATTACCAGCTGGCTTTCGTCAGACCCGGGATTTCGCCACGGAAGGCGATTTCACGGATCTTGTTACGCGCCAGGCCAAACTTGCGGAAGGTACCGCGGGGACGACCGGTGATCGCGCAGCGATTGCGCTGACGGGTCGGGTTCGCGTTGCGCGGGAGCTGTTGCAGCTCCAGACGTGCGCCATAACGCTCTTCTTCCGACTTTTCCTGATCGTCAATAATGGCCTTGAGGGTTGCGCGCTTGTCGGCATACTTTGCCACGAGCTTGGCGCGCTTCTTCTCACGTTCAATCAGAGCCAATTTAGCCACGGTAACCCCTTAATTGCGGAACGGGAACTTGAATGCGCCGAGGAGTGCCTTGGCTTCCTCGTCATTCTTCGCCGTCGTCGTGATGCTGATGTTCAGACCACGCAGTGCGTCGATCTTGTCGTACTCAATTTCGGGGAAAATGATCTGCTCTTTCACACCGATGTTGTAGTTGCCACGACCATCGAACGAGCGGCCCGACACACCACGGAAGTCACGCACGCGGGGCAGTGCCACGGTGACGAAACGATCCAGGAATTCGAACATGCGCTCGCCACGCAGCGTCACCATCRCGCCGATGGGATAACCCTGGCGGATCTTGAAGCCGGCGATTGCCTTCTTGGCCTTGGTCACCACCGGCTTCTGACCGGCGATCTTGGTCAGGTCGCCCACGGCCAGCTCAATGACCTTCTTGTCATTGATGGCTTCGCCAAGGCCCATGTTCAGGGTGATCTTGGTGATGCGCGGCACTTCCATGACCGACTTGAAACCGAACTGTTCGATMAGCTTCGGTACGACCTGTTCTTTGTAAAACTCTTGCAGACGTGCTGTCATGCTCAACTCCTATCCTTGCCCAGAATCAAGCTGCCACGACGGCGCCGGTGGTMTTCAGCACGCGCACGCGCTTGCMGTCTTCCACCTTGATGCCGACGCGCGACGGCTTGCCATTGGCATCCACGAGCGCAACGTTGGAAATATGCAGCGGCATGACCTTGTCGACCACACCACCAGTGGTGCCCAGCATCGKGTTCGGACGTGCGTGCTTCTTGGCAACGTTCACGCCGTCAACCACGACCTTGTCGCCGAGCATGGCTTGCACGGTACCGCGCTTGCCCTTGTCTTTGCCGGTCAGGACGATGACTTCGTCGCCTTTGCGAATCTTGTTCATGGCGGCTCCTTACAGCACTTCCGGCGCGAGCGACACGATCTTCATGAAGCGCTCGGTACGGAGTTCACGAGTCACCGGCCCGAAGATACGGGTGCCGATCGGCTCGAGCTTGGTGTTCAGCAGGACAGCGGCATTGCTGTCGAACTTGACGAGCGAACCATCAGCGCGACGCACGCCCTTGGCGGTACGCACGACGACGGCATTGTAAATATCGCCCTTCTTCACGCGACCGCGCGGCGCTGCGTCCTTGACGGTCACCTTGATGATGTCGCCCACGCTCGCATAGCGGCGCTTGGACCCACCCAGCACTTTGATGCACAGTACTTCGCGCGCACCAGTGTTATCGGCCACTTCGAGCCGGCTTTCTGTCTGAATCATGGTGTTATCTTCCCAACTTAATCCACCGGGCAACGCCCGCCGGTCAGTCTTGGTCCCGTCGGTCTCCGGCTTTGCGCCAGCAACCGTTTGGGTTGATCAACTTTGAAGTCGGTAGTTACCAGGCGGCCTGAACATGGTTAATCAGGAGCCGCTCGGCCTAGGTTCGCTCAGTCAATTCGCCGGGGTGATACAGCTAAGGCKAATGCAACAAAGCGGAAGTCCAGGATTATAGCACATAACCCTGGACTCGCAAGTCAACCGCAAACCTTGTGGTTTTTAGATGACGCGCGCAGCTTCGACCAGACGGGAAACCACCCAGGACTTGGTCCGCGAGAGCGGACGCGATTCCTGGATCTCGACCTTGTCGCCTTCCTTGTACTGGTTGGCTTCGTCGTGTGCGTGGTACTTCTTGGAACGCAGCACGTACTTGCCGTACAGGGGATGCTTGACGCGGTTTTCGATCAGGACCGTGACGGTCTTGTCCATCTTGTCGCTAACTACACGGCCGACCAGAGTGCGGCGAAGCGACGATTCCGTTTGTGCAGTTTCAGTCATTTCGTGGTCGCCTTCTCGTTCAGCACGGTTTGCACCCGCGCGATGTCCTTGCGCACCTTCTTCAGCTGGCTGGTGTTCTGCAGCTGTTGGGTGGCCTTTTGCATGCGCAGGCTAAATTGGGCCTTCAGCAGCTCGGAGAGCTCCTGGTTCAGCCCTGCGGCATCTTTGCCGCGAAGTTCGGATGCTTTCATCCCTGCTCTCCTTACGTCCCGACCTGGCGCACCACGAAATTGGTGGCGATCGGCAGCTTGGCAGCTGCGAGGCGGAACGCCTCACGTGCCAGCTCTTCCGTCACGCCATCCATTTCGTACAGCATCTTGCCCGGCTGGATTTCTGCCACGTAGTATTCCGGATTGCCCTTACCGTTACCCATACGGACTTCGGCGGGCTTCTTCGAGATCGGCTTGTCCGGGAAAATCCGGATCCAGATGCGGCCGCCACGCTTGATGTGACGGGTCATCGCACGACGTGCCGACTCGATCTGGCGAGCCGTCAGACGGCCACGGCCCATTGCCTTCAGGCCGAATTCACCGAAAGACACGGCGTTGCCACGGGTAGCCTTACCCGTGTTGCGGCCCTTCTGCTCCTTGCGGTATTTTCTGCGCTTAGGTTGCAGCATCGTTATTCTCCACTCTTCGCATCTGCGCCAGGCCCAGCGCGGCGACCGGCACCGGCACCAGCACCACCGCGGMGGTTGCCGCCCGGACGGCCTTCGCCTTCACGGCGGCGGCCTTCGGGACGACCCGGGCGACGGCGACGTTCGTCTTGCGGCTCTTCCACCACCGGCGCGTCGTTGCGGCCGAGGTGATCACCCTTGTAGACCCACACCTTGACACCGATGATGCCGTAGGTGGTTTCTGCTTCGGAGAAGCCGTAGTCGATGTCGGCGCGCAGGGTGTGCAGGGGCACACGGCCTTCGCGATACCATTCGGTACGTGCGATTTCGATGCCGTTCAGACGACCGGCGCTCATGATCTTGATGCCCTGGGCACCGAGGCGCATCGCGTTCTGCATCGCGCGCTTCATGGCGCGGCGGAACATGATGCGGCGCTCGAGCTGCTGGGTGATCGAGTCGGCGATCAGCTGCGCATCGGTTTCCGGCTTGCGGATTTCCTCGATGTTCACGTGCACGGGCACACCCATGCGGCGTTGCAGCTCAGCCTTGAGCAGTTCGATGTCCTCGCCCTTCTTGCCGATGACCACGCCCGGACGCGAGCTATAAATGGTCAGGCGTGCATTGCGGGCGGGGCGCTCGATGACGACGCGGCCAACCGAAGCGTTCTTGAGCTTCTTCTTCAGAAACTCGCGAACTTCGATGTCTTCCTTCAGCATGCCGGCGAACTTCGTGTTGTTGGCGTAYCAACGCGAAGCCCAGTTACGGCTGACGGCCAGACGGAAGCCAGTCGGATGAATCTTCTGTCCCATCGTGACTCCTTAGTTGCCGAGCGTCACAGTGATGTGACAAGTTTGTTTCTCGATGCGGTTGCCGMGGCCCTTTGCTCGTGCCGTGAAACGCTTGAGCGAGGTTGCCTTGTCGACGAAGATGGTCTTGACCTTCAGTTCGTCGATGTCGGCGCCTTCGTTGTGCTCGGCGTTGGCGATGGCCGATTCGACCACCTTCTTCACGATCCCTGCAGCCTTTTTCGGGCTGAACGTCAGGACGTTGAGCGCGCGCTCGATCGGCAGACCGCGGATCTGGTCGGCGACCAGGCGAGTTTTCTGGGCGGAGATGCGGGCACCGCGATGAATCGCTTTCACTTCCATGATGGCACCTTACCTCTTCGCTTTCTTGTCAGCCGCGTGGCCCTTGAACGTACGCGTGAGCGCAAATTCGCCGAGCTTGTGGCCGACCATGTTTTCCGAAACGTACACCGGCACGTGTTGACGGCCGTTGTGGACGGCGATCGTCAGGCCGATGAATTCCGGCAGAATGGTCGAGCGACGCGACCAAGTCTTGATGGGCTTCTTGTCCTTGCCGCCCGTGGCCGCTTMCACCTTTTTCAGCAGGTGGGCGTCACAGAACGGACCCTTTTTTGCGGAACGTGTCATGTCTAGGCTCCTACCTACCGATTAACGCTTATGGCGGCGCTGCACGATCATGCTGGCAGTGCGCTTGTTGCTGCGGGTACGGTAACCCTTGGCCGGGGTACCCCACGGCGAAACCGGGTCACGACCAGCAGCGGTCTTGCCTTCACCACCACCGTGCGGGTGGTCCACCGGGTTCATCACAACGCCACGCACCGTCGGGCGGATACCGCGCCAACGGGTTGCGCCGGCCTTGCCGATGACGCGCAGGCTGTGCTCTTCGTTGCCGACTTCGCCAATGGTGGCACGGCATTCGATGTGCACGCGACGCACTTCACCCGAGCGCAGACGCACTTGAGCGTAGATGCCTTCACGAGCCAGCAGCACGGCGGAACCGCCGGCGGCGCGGGCGATCTGGGCACCCTTGCCAGGCAGCATTTCCACGTTGTTGATCGTGGTACCGACCGGGATGTTGCGGATGGGCAGGTTGTTACCAGCCTTGATCGGCGCTTCCGAGCCGTTCATCAGCGGCTGGCCAGCTACCATGCCCTTCGTGGCGATGATGTAGCGGCGTTCGCCGTCGGCGAACAGCACCAGCGCGATATTGGCGCTGCGGTTCGGATCGTATTCCAGGCGCTCGACCTTGGCGGCGATGCCGTCCTTGTCGTTGCGCTTGAAGTCGACCACGCGGTAGTGGTGCTTATGACCACCGCCCTTGTGGCGGGTGGTGATGTGACCGTTGTTGTTACGGCCCGACTTCTGGAATTGCTTTTCCAGCAGCGGAGCATGGGGCGCGCCCTTGTGCAGGTTGGGGTTAACAACCTTCACCATGGAGCGACGGCCCGGGGACGTCGGCTTGGTCTTGACGAGTGCCATGATTACTTGGCCTCCGCTTCAAAATTGATTTCCTGACCCGGCTTGAGCGAAACGTAAGCCTTCTTCACGTGGTTGCGACGCCCCATGAAGCGGCCAAAGCGCTTTTGCTTGCCCTTTTGGTTCAGGATCTGAACGGACTGCACCTCGACCTTGAACAGCAGTTCGACCGCCGCCTTCACGTCTGCCTTGTTGGCATCGCGAGCGACTTCGAACACGACTTGTTCGTTCTTGTCGGCGACCAGGGTTGCCTTTTCGGAAACCACCGGGGCGAGCAGCACCTGCATCAAACGATGATCGTTCTTGGCTACTTGCGTCATTTCAGCAACTCCTCGATCTGCGCGACGGCTGCCTTGGTCACCAGCACCTTCTTGTAGTGCACGAGCGACAGCGGGTCAGCCTGGCGCGGCTCGACAACTGCCACGTGCGGCAGGTTGCGCGAAGCCAGGTAGAGGTTTTCGTCGAGGCTGTCGGTGATGATCAGCACCGAGTCCAGGCCCATGGCCTTGAACTTGTCGGCCAAGAGCTTGGTCTTKGGCGCATCGACGGTGAAACCTTCCACCACGTTGATACGACCTTCACGTGCGAGCTGCGAGTAAATCGAGCGCATGCCGGCACGGAACATCTTCTTGTTGACCTTCTGCGTGAAGTTCTCTTCCGGCGAATTCGGGAAGATGCGGCCGCCCCCGCGCCACAGCGGCGAGGAAGACATACCGGCACGAGCACGGCCCGTACCCTTCTGACGCCACGGCTTCTTGGTCGTGTGCTTGACCTCTTCACGATCCTTCTGCTTACGGTTACCGCTGCGAGCGTTGGCCTGGTAAGCGACGACGATCTGGTGAACGAGGGCTTCGTTGTAGTCACGGCCGAAGACTTCGGGCGAGGCGTCAACGCCTGCGCCGACTTGGCCATTGTCCTGAAGGAGCTTGAGTTCCATTGATTCGCTCCTTAAGCTTTGGCTTTGGCCTTGACGGCCGGGGTCAYGATGACCTTGCCGCCCTTGGAACCGGGGATCGCGCCCTTGACCAGCAGCAGCTTGCGCTCTGCGTCGATCTTGGCGATTTCCAGGTTCTGGACGGTGCGGGTGACGTCACCCAGGTGGCCCGTCATGCGCTTGCCGGGGAACACACGGCCCGGATCCTGCGCCATACCGATGGAACCCGGCACGTTGTGCGAACGCGAGTTACCGTGGGTGGCACGACCGGATGCGAAATGGTGGCGCTTGATGGTACCGGCGTAGCCCTTACCGATGGTCACGCCCTGGACGTCGATCTTCTGACCGACTTCGAACAGGTCGACCGACAGCGAACMGCCAGTTTGCAGTTCGCCAGCCTTAGCGGCATCGATACGGAATTCGCGGATGATTTCGCCAGCTTCGACACCGGCTTTGGCGAGGTGACCCGCCAGCGGCTTGGTGACGCGGCTAGCGCGGCGTGCGCCGAAAGTGACTTGAACCGCGGTATAACCGTCGGTCTCGTCCGTCTTGATTTGCGTCACGCGGTTGTCGCCGACCTCGACCACGGTAACGGGAATCGAATCACCGTCGTCCGTGAAAATACGGGTCATGCCAACCTTGCGACCTACAAGGCCAAGGCTCATGGTTTGCTCCATTCCCAGCTGCGATTGGCCGGGGCTGATTGATACACGAAAACTGTGTGTTTGCAGTACAAGGGCTTGCGCTAAAGAAGACTGCGCATGGCCAAAATGGCCAGCCCGATTACCCATAGACAAACGGGTAGCCTTACACTATATCCGACTGGTTTGGAAAGAGCAAGAGTTTGAGTGGGAGGTAGTGACGGTGCGCGGGGCTGCGTGTTGCTTTATGGCGTTTTCCCGCTCTTTTGCCGTCGGATCGCGGCGCGATTGTGCTGCTTTCGCTCCTCACCGGCTCCGCGTTGCGGGGTTCGCGCCGCGGATGGCCCCRGTCCGGGCCTCCCATCGCCGCCGGCGATTCCCCAAGGGTCTTACGGCCCGACCCTGACGAACTCGCCGCCATAGAACACCAGTGGGTCCCCCTCCCCCACCTCAAACCCTTCGACCGCGCCCACGATCAGCAGGTGATCCCCCACCGGATCGGCGCGCTCGACGCGGCAGGCAAGCGTGGCCAGCGCTTCTTCCAGGTACGGCACCCCGCGCTCGCAGCACCGGTGCGCGATGCCCGCGAACTTGTCCTCGGCCGGCGTCGCGAAGCGGCGCGCCAGTCCCCCCTGCCCTGCGCGCAGGATGCTGACGCCGAAACTGGCGCCAGCGGCGAAGTGCGCGACATTCGGCGAATGCAGGGCCAGGCTCCAGAGGATCAGCGGCGGCGCCAGCGACAGMGAGGCGAAGGAGTTGATGGTAAGGCCGATCGGGCGGCCGCCAGCGCCGCGCGCGCCGATGACCGCCACGCCCGTCGCATAGCGCCCGCAGGCGCGCCGCAGGGCCCGGGGGTCGTGCATCGCTTGGGCGACCGCCATCTCACGCCGCCCTTGGCAGATGCCGGTCGATCAGTTGCTGGCAGGCTGTGGGATCCGCCCACCAGGGGAAGAAGTCCGGCGGATTGTCGAAGCCGTTGGCGATGCGCGCGGCCAGTGCCGGCGCCTGCCCGGCGGCGCCGAGCAGCGACAGGATATGCGGCGGCGGCGGCGTGAGCAGGGAGTTGGTCCAGTTCACCACGTCGCCGGCGTACTGCCAGTACCGCGCGAAGGTCTGCTCCATCCAGCCAGCATCGAAGGCGCGCTCGCCGTGCGTGACGATGGCGTCGAGGTAGACCTTGCAGCACTTGGCGGCGTTGTTCGAGCCCTGCCCGGTGATGGGATCGTTGACTACCACCGCGTCGGCCATGCCGAAGACCAGCTTGCCGGATGGCAGCGTCATGACAGGATGGCGCACGGTCGGCGTGAAGCGGCCGGCCAGGATGCCCTGCTCGTCGGTCAGCGTCACCGCCTCGCAGCGTTGCGCCTCCCACGGCAGCCACGTGCGCAGGATGCGCAGGCTTTCGGCGAGGTGCTGCTCCGGGGTGCGGGCTTCGGCCCAGCGATCCATCGGGCCGCCCGGCACGCCTTCGAACACCATGATCTCGCAGGGCCCGCTGAGCGTCAGCGCGGGGAAGACGAAGTACTCGCCGATGCCCGGGATCAGGTTGAAGGCGACGCGCGAGTACGGGCTGCTGGGCCGCATGCCGTTCACATAGGTCAGCGCCAGCGCGCGCTGGGGCGCGGTGAAGGGACTGCGGGCGGGATCGCGCTCGAAGCGGCTCACGATCTCACCCTTGCCGGCGGCGAGCAGCACCAGGTCGTGCTCGCCTGCCAGCGCCTCCAGCTCGGCCACGCCGGCGTCGGCGATACGCAGGTCGCCGCCGCGCTGCGCGAAGGCCTCCATCCAGGCGGGCATCTTGAGACGCTGGTCCACTGCCAGTGCCGGACGCTCGAGGCGGGCGGCCCAGTCGATCAGCTTCGCACCGGGCTGCTCGGGGTGCGGCACCGCCAGGCCGATGCCTTCGACGGGCGGGCACGTATCGTCCCACCAGCMGAGCCCGAGTTCGCGCTCGCACTGCAGGGCGCGGTCGAACATGCACTGGCTGGACATGACTTTGCCMGCGCGGACCTGGTCCGGCGTGCGGTTGGTCATCAATGTCACCTGGTAACCCCGGGCCTGCAGGCCGARGGCCATCTGCAGGCCGGACTGGCCGGCGCCCACGATGGCAATGCGTTGGCTCATGGCAATCTCCTCGATGCGGATAGCGCGCTTGGAATGACGGTCTGGATTGGCGGTCCGGCGCCGGCTCGTGCCGGCCGCCCTCGGGCTGCGTGGCGTCAGCCTGCGAGCCGTGGAATCGCGGGGACGTTCTGCTCCGGCCCCATCGCCGCGTAGCCGCCATCCACGGCATAGTCGGCGCCGGTGACGAAGCTGGCGTGGTCGGAGCAGAGGAACAGCACGACCTGGGCCACTTCGTCGGGCTCGCCGGCGCGGCCGAGCAGGTGGAAGTCGGCCGCCACGCGATCGGTGCGCTCGCGGTTGCCGCCGCTGACCTCGTCCATCAGCCGGCACCAGGTCCAGCCGGGCGAGACGGCGTTGACGCGAATGCCGTCGGGCGCGAGGTCCATGGCCATGCTGCGCGTGAGTTGCMGGATCGCCGCCTTGGAGGCGGGATAGAGCCAGCGCCCGGTCTGCGCMACATTGGCCGAGATGCTGGTGAAGTTGACGATGGCGCCGCCGCCGCGCTCGCGCATGACGCCGTGCACGGCCTGCGCCAGCATCACGCCGGATACGACGTTGACGTCGAGCGCGGCAAGCCAGTCGCGGCGGCCTGACCTGAAGCCGTCGTCGAGATAGGTACAAGCCAGGTTGACCAGGTAATCGATGCCGCCGAAATGCTGCTTCACCTGCGCCACCGCGGCACCGACCTGGACGTCGTCGGTGATGTCGGTGCGCACGAACAGCGCCCGTTCGCCGAGTTCTGCGGCGATGCGCTCGCCGCCGGCGGCGTCGATGTCGAGTATGGCTACCCGCGTGCCGGCCTGGGCGAAGGCCCTGGCCACGCCCGCGCCGATCAGGGTGGCGCCGCCGCTGACGATGGCGACCTTGTCCTGCAGTCCTTTCATGACGTTGTCTCCCGATGATGGGGCGTCGCCGCACAAGGCGGGCGCGCCCTTTTTGAAATATGAATACGTCGCGACGAGATCAGGATCCCTTCGAAGGCGGCGGCTACTTGCCTTCGCTMTCCTGCCAGCGCGCCATCAGCGTGTTCGACGGCAGCGTTTCATCGAGCAGCTTGCGCGCCGTTTCCACGCCGGCCACGGGCAGGCCCGCGGGATCGAGCTTGCCGATCTGCACCAGCACGCTGGCCTGGTCCCAGTAGATGTGCTCGTGATAAAGCTTGTCGCCGCGGAACTTGACGATGGCGATGAGCGGGACTTCCACCCGCTTGCCGGTCGGCGGCACGCCCGGAAGCATCCAGTCGATCTCGCAGGTATGGGTGAAGCAGAACAGCATCTCGTCGACGATCTGGCTGGCACCTACCGTGCGTKAGAGCGGGATCAGCGTGGTGTCGGGCGGATTGCTGTGGACGAAATGGTTCTTGTAGAAGCGCTTGAGCTGGCTGTGGCCCACGCCGCCGGTCATGGTCGGGATATGGTTGACGTAGGGCTGGGCCACCATCGTCGCCATGGTTGCGTMGACATCGCGGGTGGCGAATTCGTATTCGCAATGCTTGTCCCACAACGCCGAGAAGTCGTAGTACGGGCCCATCTCGGCGCGCAGCGCGCCGATCGAGCGCTGGTGCGCCATCAGCGCAGAGGGGCGGTCATAGTGCTCGCCGCCGGCGCGCGCGAAGGCGTGGTCGACGTCGGGGTAGACATAAAGCTCGATGCCGTCGCGGCCGCCCAGCGCGGCGCGGATCTGCGCCTGTGCCTCGGGTGGGCAGAAGCCGTCGCGCTGGGCGACATGCAGCACCAGGCGGCCCTTGATATGGCGGGCCTCATCCAGCGCGCGTTCGATGCCGACCCCGTAGTACGCTACCGCGCAAGCCACCTCGTCGAGCCGGCAGGCGGCCAGGTAGGCCAGCTTGCCGCCCAGGCAGAAGCCGAGCACGCCGGCATGCCCCGCGCATTCGGGGCGCGCGCGCAGCGCGGCAAGCGTGGCGCCGACGTCCTGCACGCCAAGGTCTTCGTCGAACCGCTGGTAGAGGCCGAGCGCGCGCTGGAAATCTTCGCCGCGCTCGTCCAGCTCGATGCCGGGTGCGAGGCGCCAGAACAGATCCGGGACCAGCACCGTGTAGCCCTCCTCGGCGTAGTAGTCCGCCACCGCTCGCATGGTGGCGTTGACGCCGAAGATTTCCTGGCACAGCACGATGCCGGGGCCCTTGCCCGCCGCGGGTGTGGCCAGGTAGGCGTTGAACGCACCGCTGCCGTCGGCGGCTTGGATCTGGATGGTCTGGCCCATGAGCTGCGTTCCTTTCTTGTCTTGTCGGGGGGTTGGGGCTGCCGTGCTGGATTCCATGATGGGATATCCGCACTGCAGCAAGCTAGCCGCCGGATGCAGCGGCTATCCGATTAGTGCAGGAAAATGCCGGCCCGGGCAAGGGACGCGCGAAACCGGGGCGCGGCGATCCACTATAGTGGTGCGAAGGAACCCGCCCGCGCGGGACCGTGGAGCCACCCCCAGCAACGGCGCGCACTGACGCCGAGGAGCGAGACAATGCCGCAGCCCCCCGCTGCCACGGCCGCCGAGCCGCTGGCAGGCGCCCTGCTGTCAGACCCAAGCCGGCTGGTCTTCGCCTCGACCGACCACGCGCGCACCCGTGCGGCGGTCGGCGCGGTCTTCAAACCCCACAAGCTCACCATTGCCGGCACCCTGCTGGCCGCGCGCATGCATCACGCGCCACTCGGCGCGGTATCGTTCAACCGGTTGTCCTACGGGGCCGAGGTCCGGATCGAGCCGGGCCCGCTCGAGGATTTCCTGCTGGTGCAGATGCCTGTCGCCGGGCATGCCGAGATCCGCTGCGGACGCCAGCACATCGTTTCCGACCAGGACACCGCCTCGGTGCTGACGCCCGCCGATCCGCTACAGATGCGCTGGAGCGCCGATAGCGACCAGCTGATCGTGCGCGTGGAGCGCGGCGCGCTGGAGCGGGTCTGCGCGGCCCACCTTGGCCATCGCCCGCAGCAGGCGCTGCGCTTCGAACTTGGCATGGCCTGGCGCCGCCAGGCATCCTGGTACCAGCTGATGCACTACCTGGCGGAGCTGCTCGCGCTGGCGCCGGACGCGGCGCGGCATCCGCTGACCGCCTGCCAGCTCGAGCAGCTCGTGATCGGAACGCTGCTGACGGTGCAGCCGAACAATCTCAGCGATGCGCTGCAGGCACGGGGCAAGCCGCTGGCGCCGCGCCATGTCAGGCTGGTGGAGGAATACATCCATGCGCATGCCCATGCGCCGCTGACGCCGGCGGTGCTGGCCGAGGTGGCCGGCGTCAGCCTGCGGGGCCTGTACGCGGGCTTCCGCGAGCATMGAGGCATCAGCCCCATGGCCTATCTGCGCGCGGTGCGGCTCGAGCGCGTCCGGCACGATTTGCTCAACGACAAGACCGTCGACTCGGTGACGGCGGCGGCGCTGCGCTGGGGCTTCAGCCACCTGGGGCGGTTCAGCGTGGAGTACCGCAAAAGCTTCGGCGAACCGCCGGGCCGGACCTTGCGGCGGCGCGGACCGCCGTAAGGGTGCGCAGCCGCGCACGGCACAGGAGCCCAAAAGCAAAAACGGCGAACCGAAGTTCGCCGTCTCTGTTGCCCGAGGCCGCCGGAGCGGCCTTGCGCGGAATGACTTTACACCTTGATTTCGACGTCGACGCCTGCCGGCAGGTCGAGCTTCATCAGTGCGTCAACGGTCTTGTCGGTAGGATCGACGATGTCCATCAGGCGCTGGTGAGTGCGGATCTCGAACTGATCGCGGCTGGTCTTGTTGACGTGCGGCGAACGCAGGATGTCGAAGCGCTGGATGCGGGTCGGCAGGGGCACCGGGCCCTTGACGATCGCGCCAGTACGCTTGGCGGTATCTTATCAGTCGAGGATCTTTGCCACGACGCCGGCGCCGACGGTACGACCGCCTTCACGGATGGCGAAACGCAGGCCTTCTTCCATGGCGATCGGGGCGATCAGCTTGACGGTGATCGACACGTTGTCGCCGGGCATGACCATTTCCTTGTCCTTCGGCAGCTCGATCGAGCCAGTCACGTCGGTCGTACGGAAATAGAATTGCGGACGGTAGTTGTTGAAGAACGGGGTGTGACGGCCGCCTTCGTCCTTCGACAAGATGTAGACCTCGCCGGTGAAGTGCGTGTGCGGCTTGATCGAACCCGGCTTGCACAGCACTTGGCCGCGCTCGACGTCTTCGCGCTTCGTGCCGCGCAGCAGCAGACCCACGTTGTCGCCGGCTTGACCTTGGTCCAGCAGCTTGCGGAACATTTCCACGCCGGTGCAGATGGTCTTGACCGTCGGCTTGATACCGACGATTTCGATTTCTTCACCGACCTTGATGATGCCGCGCTCGATACGACCGGTCACAACCGTGCCACGGCCCGAGATCGAGAACACGTCTTCCACCGGCATCAGGAAGGTACCGTCGATGGCACGTTCCGGCGTCGGGATGTAGGTGTCCAGCGCGTCGGCCAGGCTCAGAATCGCCACTTCGCCCAGCTMGCCCTTGTCGCCTTCGAGTGCCAGCTTGGCYGAACCCTTGATGATCGGGGTGTCGTCGCCGGGGAACTCGTACTTCGAGAGCAGTTCGCGCACTTCCATTTCGACCAGCTCGAGCAGCTCGGCGTCGTCGACCATGTCGCACTTGTTTCGTCGTACTTCTTGGCCGAGCCGCCAAACTTTGCTGCCAGCACCGTGGCGATCGCTGCCGTCAGCGTGGTCTTGCCATGGTCAACGTGACCGATCGTACCAACGTTCACGTGCGGCTTGGTCCGCTCGAACTTTTCCTTTGCCATTTCGCGACTCCTGTGTCGGCTGCGATATTGCCAGTGCGGTATTTGGTGCCCATGGGCAGGATCGAACTGCCGACCTCTCCCTTACCAAGGGAGTGCTCTACCACTGAGCCACATGGGCGAAACTTGACTACTGCTTTGACTGCAACCCGGGCAATCTGGAGCKGGTGAAGGGAATCGAACCCTCGTCGTAAGCTTGGAAGGCTTCTGCTCTACCATTGAGMTACACCCGCCGGGTTACCACGCTTTCTGCTTCACCGACTACCGCCGGGTTACTGCCTTGCTTTGATTCTGGTGGAGAGGGCTGGATTCGAACCAGCGTAGGCGTAAGCCAACAGATTTACAGTCTGCCCCCTTTAGCCACTCGGGCACCTCTCCGTGGAGAACTTGTGATTATGGTGTAACTCAGCAGGCCTGTCAAGCTTTTTMCACGCTATGCAAAGCAGTGGAGACAGTCCTGTGTCCTGGCCTGGCGCCCTCGGGGCTGCCTGACCGCACCACAACCACCTGTGTTCAAAAAGAACACTCTCACCCTATAGGGCGTTTGCCAGGCTCCCGGAGCGGGCGCCTGGCGGGCGTTTCCGGCCGTTTTGCCTMATGTGGCGCAGCTCGGGCGCGCAGGCCCGAGCATGCCTGGACACGCCGCGCGTCCMGCGCGCCGCAAAAGCAAAACCCCCCAGTACTTGCGTACTGAGGGGTTTCAAGGGAGAGCCTGGCGATTACCTACTTTCACACGGGTAATCCGCACTATCATCGGCGTGGAGTCGTTTCACGGTCCTGTTCGGGATGGGAAGGGGTGGTTCCA
>NZ_JBFTLQ010000099.1:0-24958 GCF_056396525.1 Cupriavidus sp. 05T41 | reverse complement strand
GGCGCAGCCTGGGCGGCTTGCGCGGCGGGGGCGCCCGCGACCGTGCCGGCCGGCGGTGGCCGGCGCCCGTCACGGCGCGCCGGCGGGCGATTCTGCGTGCCGGCGGCCGCAACGGAGCCGGAAGCGACACCCGGATTGCCAGGCTGGCGGCCCTGCTTGGCGGCAGGCGGGGCCGGCGTCTGGACGGGGGATGGGGCGGCCTTGGGCGCGGGCCGGCCGGCATCGGTTTTCCGATCCGGCGGCAAAGGTTTGGCGGGGCGTTGTGCTGACATTGGCCGGGATTATAATCCGCGGCATGAATGCAAGAACCGACACGCCAGCCGACGCGCCCGCGCCGTCCGAAAAAGACGAGCCCCTGCCCGTTCCCGCCCCTGCCGCGCACCTCGTCGCGCCCCTCGACGTGCCCGCCCCGGCCGCCGAGCCGGTCGAGCGAAGCGGCCCCGACCACCAGCAGTTCGTCGACTGGCTGCGCGCGGTCGCCCCGTATATCCACGCGTTTCGCGGCAAGACCTTCGTCATCGCCTTCGCCGGCGAACTGGTCAAGGCCGGCACGCTCAACGCGCTCGTCAACGACGTGGCGTTGCTGCACGCCATGGGCATGCAGATCGTGCTGGTGCACGGCTCGCGCCCGCAGGTGGAAGAGCAACTGGCGCTGCGCCACGTCGAGTCGCAATTCGCCGCCGGCGTGCGCATCACCGACAACGCCGCGCTCGAATGCGCCAAGGAAGCCGCCGGCGAACTGCGCCTGGACATCGAGGCCGCCTTCAGCCAGGGCCTGCCCAACACACCCATGGCCGGCGCCCAGCTCTCGGTGATTTCGGGCAATTTCGTTACCGCGCGCCCGGTCGGCATTGTCGAAGGCGTGGACTACCAGCACACCGGCCTGGTGCGCAAGATCGACGGCGAATCGGTGCGCATGTCGCTCTCGCACGGCAAGGTGGTGCTGCTTTCGCCGCTTGGTTTCTCGCCCACCGGCCAGGCCTTCAACCTGTCGATGGAAGACGTGGCCAGCGCCACCGCCACCGCCATCAAGGCCGACAAGCTGGTCTTCATCACCGAAGTGCCCGGCGTGCAGGACGCGTCCGGCAGGATGATGCCGGAAATGTCGCTGCGCACCGCCGTCGAGCGACTGCAGAACAACCACCTGCCGCCCGAGGTGGCCTATTACCTGGAACACCTGGTCAAGGCCCTCAAGGGCGGCGTGCCGCGCGCGCACCTGATCCCGTTCGAGCTGGACGGCTCGGTGCTGCTGGAGCTGTTCCTGCACGACGGCGTCGGCACCATGATTTCCGACACCGACCTGGAAAGCCTGCGCGAAGCCACGCTGGACGACGTCGGCGGCATCCTGCAGCTGATCGCCCCGCTCGAGCAGGACGGCACGCTGGTGCCGCGCGGGCGCCACCTGATCGAGCGCGACATCGCCAACTTCTCGGTGATCGAGCACGACGGCGTGCTGTTCGGCTGCGCCGCGCTCTACCCGTATTCGCGCGAGGGCATGGCCGAAATGGCCTGCCTCACGGTATCGTCAGAGGCGCAAGGCACCGGCGACGGCGAGCGCCTGCTCAAGCGCATCGAGCGCCGTGCCCGCAGCCTCGGCCTGGATCGCCTGTTCGTGCTTACCACCCGCACCGAGCACTGGTTCCTCAAGCGCGGCTTCGTGCACGCCAACGTGGACGACCTGCCCGAAGACAAGCGCAAGCTGTACAACTGGCAACGCAAGTCGATGGTGCTGATGAAAAAACTGTGACGCCGGTGGGGGTAGCCTGAAGGCTCGCCCCGGCTTCGTTACAATAGCGCCACCGCAACGGCCGGCCGTTTCGCCGCGCCGGCTACATCACACGACAACAAGGAGTTCCCCATGGCCCGCATGGTTCAATGCGTCAAGCTCAACAAGGAAGCCGAAGGGCTCGACCTGCCGCCGCTGCCTGGCGAACTCGGCAAGAAGATCTGGCAGACCGTGTCCAAGGAAGCCTGGGCTGGCTGGCTCAAGCACCAGACCATGCTGATCAATGAAAACCGCCTCAACATGGCCGATACGCGCGCGCGCCAGTACCTGCTCAAGCAGACCGAGAAGTATTTCTTCGGCGAAGGCGCCGACCAGGCCCAGGGCTACGTGCCGCCGCCGCAGGCGTAATGTGCCTGGCGCGCGGCCTGGTGCCGCGCCCGGGAATAAAAAAGGGTGCCTCTCGCGGCACCCTTTTTCGTTCCGGCGCGCCCCGTGCGGGGCCGTCGCAGCCCAGCGTCAGTAGTCGCTGCGCTTGACGCCCTCCGGCGTGCCCAGCAGCAGCACGTCCGCGCCGCGCAGCGCGAACAGGCCGACCGTCACCACGCCCGGCACCTGGTTGATCGAGGCCTCCAGCGCCTTCGGATCGGTGATCTTCAGGCCGCTGACGTCCAGGATCACGTTGCCGTTGTCGGTCTTGAAGATGCCGCCTTCCTTGGTCATGCGCAGGCGCGGCTGGCCGCCGAACGCCGCCAGCTTGCGCGCTACCGCCGCGCGTGCCATCGGAATCACTTCCACCGGCAGCGGGAATGCGCCCATCACGTCGACCAGCTTGCTGCCATCGGCGATGCACACAAAGCGCTGCGCCACCGAGGCCACGATCTTCTCGCGCGTCAGCGCGCCGCCGCCGCCCTTGATCATGGCGCCGCTGGCGTCGATCTCGTCGGCACCGTCCACGTACACGGGGATTTCATCGACCTCGTTCAGGTCCAGCACCTTGAAGCCATGCTGCTGCAGGCGGCGGGTGGAAGCTTCCGAGCTGGAAACCGCGCCGGCAAAGCGCTCCTTGAACGCCGCCACCGCATCGATAAAGAGGTTGGCCGTGGAGCCCGTGCCAACGCCGAGCACGGCACCAGCCGGCACTTCCTTCTCGACATAGTCCGCCGCGGCTTGCGCCACCAGCGCCTTCAGTTCATCCTGATTCATGACAACAGCCCGTCTGCTTTTGGGGGAAACCGCATAGTGTACCGGATTGCCGTGGCATCGCCGGAGGCGCCACCGGCCGGCGGTACAATGGCTTCGAGACCGGCGGCGGACCGCATGAAAGCATCCCGCGCGCCGGCCACCGCATTGCGCTCTGCGCCGCCCTCCCCTGCCGGGGAAGGCAACGATGTACAGCGACGCCCGCGGCCAGGCACACCGGCCCGGCGTCATCACCAACCTCTACCAGCAACTCACCGACCATGAACCAGCTCGATCAGCTCAAGCAGTTCACCACCGTAGTGGCGGACACCGGCGACTTCCAGTTGATGAAGCAGTACACGCCGCAAGACGCCACCACCAACCCGTCCCTGATCCTCAAGGCCGTGCAGAAGGCCGAGTACCGCCCGCTGCTGGACCGCGCCGTGCGCGACAACGACGGCATCGACGCCGTCATGGACGCCTTGCTGATCGGCTTCGGCTGCGAGATCCTGGCCATCGTGCCCGGCCGTGTGTCCACCGAGGTCGATGCCCGCCTGTCCTTCAACACGGAAGCCACCCTGGCCAAGGCCCGCCACCTGATCTCGCTGTACGAGCAGCGCGGCATGGCGCGCGAACGCGTGCTGATCAAGATCGCCTCCACCTGGGAGGGCATCCGCGCCGCCGAGGTGCTGCAGCGCGAAGGCATCCGCTGCAATATGACGCTGCTGTTCTCGCTGGCCCAGGCCGTGGCCTGCGCCGAAGCCGGCGCGCAACTCATCTCGCCCTTCGTCGGCCGCATTCTCGACTGGCACAAGAAGCAGGCCGGCGACAACTGGGATGTTGCCGCCAATGCCGGCGACAACGACCCCGGCGTGCGCTCGGTGCGCCAGATCTACGACTACTACAAGAAGTTCGGCCACCCCACCGAAGTGATGGGCGCCAGCTTCCGCAGCACCGAGCAGATCCTCTCGCTGGCCGGTTGCGACCTGCTGACCATCAGCCCGGACCTGCTCGAGAAACTCGCCGCCACCGCAGGCACGGTCGAGCGCAAGCTGTCGGTCGACCAGGCCCAGGCCGCCAATATCGCCCGCATCGAATGCAGCGAAGCGGCCTTCCGCTGGCAGTTGAACGAGGACCAGATGGCCACGGAGAAGCTGTCCGACGGCATCCGCCTGTTCGCAGCGGATGCGGTCAAGCTGGAAGCGCTGATCGCGGGCTAGCCTCCCGCTCACCCAGCTCCCGTTCACACCGGGATGGTCCCTGCGCAATCGGCGGGACCATCCGGTTCAGGATCGGGCCGGCACGGATCCGTCCCACAGCTGCGGCAGCACCACGCCCGCCGGTCCGCGCAGCACGATATCGGCGGTCTGGTCCAGCGCCGAGGGCTCGGGATTGACCACGATGACCTGCGCGCCGTGGTCCTTGGCGATGCCGGGCAGGCCGGCGGCCGGGTACACCAGGCCGGAGGTGCCCACCACCAGGCAGCAATCGCAGGTCTCGGCCGCGTGCTCGGCGCGATAGCGCGCCACGCGCGGCAGGTCCTCGCCGAACCACACCACGCCGGGACGCATCATGGCGCCGCACAGGTTGCAGCGCGGCGGCATGCCGGGAATGGCCGTGGCCGGGTCGCAGCGGCCGCAGCCGTCCAGCCATTTGTTGGCGAACAGGTTGCCGTGCAGTTCGATCACATCGCGGCTGCCGGCGCGCTGGTGCAGGCCGTCGACGTTTTGCGTGACCAGGGTGAGGTTTCTTTGCGCCGCGAGCGCGGCCAGCGCGAAATGCGCGGGGTTCGGATGGGTGGCCGCGACCAGCTCGCGCCGGTGCAGGTACCACTCCCAGACCAGCGCGGGCTGGCGCCGGTAAGCGTCTTCCTGCGCCAGTTCCTCCGGATTGAAACGTGACCAGAGGCCGGTCATGGCATCGCGGAAGGTCGGAACGCCCGACTCGGCCGAGACGCCGGCGCCGGTCAGCACCATGATGCTGCCGGCTCCGGCGATCAGGCCGCGCGCGGCCGCCAGAGAAGGCGCATCGATTTCCGCGGCCATGGGCTCAGCGCGGCAGGCGGCGCTGGCGCACCGCTTCATACAGGCACACGCCGCTGGCCACGGAGACGTTCAGGCTCTCCACGCCGCCGGCCATGGGAATGCCGACCAGTTCGTCGCAAGTCTCGCGCGTGAGGCGACGCATGCCCTCGCCTTCGGCGCCCATGACGAGAGCCATCGGACCCTTGAGGTCGACGTCGTAGACGGTCTTGTCGGCGCCGTCAGCCGTGCCGATCACCCAGATGCCGCGCTCCTGCAATTCGCGCAGGGTGCGCGCCAGGTTGGTGACGGTGATGTAGGGAACGGTCTCGGCCGCACCGCTGGCGACCTTGGCCACGGTGGTGTTGAGGCCCACGCTGCGGTCCTTGGGGGCGATCACGGCATGCGCGCCGGCACCATCGGCCACGCGCAGGCAGGCGCCCAGGTTGTGCGGGTCGGTGACGCCGTCCAGCACCAGCAGCAGCGGCGTGCCTTCGATGCCATCCAGCAGTTCGTCGAGATTGAGTGCCAGCGCCACGTCTTCGGCGCGGGCCACCACGCCCTGGTGGCGATCGGTGCCGGCCATGCCGCGCAGGCGCTCTGCGTCCACCGGATGCAGGCGCACATTGAGGCTTTCGGCAAGCCGGATGAAGTCCTGCATGCGGCGGTCACGCCGCGCGGATTCTACATAGACATCGGTGACGCCCGCGGCGTCCTGGCGCAGGCGCGCGGTGACGGCGTGAAAGCCGATCAGGAGTTTTTGTTTAGCCATGGCGGGATTGTACCCGCCGGGCCTTGCCGCGTGTCCAGAGCGGGGGAACCGGTTGCGGCTCCCCCCGCCACCTCAGCGCTTGCGCGCGGCGCGGCTGCTCTTGCCGGCCGGCTTGCCGCCGCCCTTGGGACCCGACCCGAGATGGGCCGGCTTGGGCTTGGCGGCGCGCTTGGCCGGCTTGCCGCCCTGGCCGATACGCGTCTTGACGGGCGTGATGACGGCCTCGAACACCGGCTGTTCTTCGATCACGCGGTCGAGCGTTTCGTCGAACGATTCTTCCGGCTTGGAGGTGCCGCCCAGCAGCGCCGCCAGCTGGCGGCCCTTCTTGCGCGCCGGCACGGCGTGCGCGGCGGGCACGCGCGGCTGCGCCTCGGTGACCGGCGCACGGGCACGCAGGTTCTTGGCCGACGGTTCCTGCACCAGGCGGAAGTCGATCTTGCGAGCATCCAGGTCCACGCGCGAAACCTGCACGCGCACGCGGTCGGTCAGGCGGTAGCGGATGCCGGTGCGCTCGCCGCGCAGTTCGTTGCGCGCTTCGTCGTACTGGAAGTAGTCGCTGCCCAGCTCGGTAACGTGGACCAGGCCTTCCACATACAGCTCGTCGAGCTGCACGAAGATGCCGAAGGAGGTCACCGAGCTGATGGTGCCGGAGTACTCGCTGCCGAGCTTGTCGCGCATGAAGTAGCACTTGAGCCAGGCTTCCACGTCGCGCGAGGCTTCGTCGGCGCGGCGCTCGTTGGCCGAGCAGTGCAGGCCGAGCTCGTCCCAGATGGCTTCGTTGCGCTTGGCGCGCGCCGCGCTCTGTTCGGCCTTGGCCGCGGCGTCCTTGGCCTGCATGCGGCGGGCCTTGGGCGCGATGGCGGTATTCAGCGCCGTGCCGGGGGCGAACGCCGGCTGGTACTTGGTGTGCGCCAGCACGGCCTTGATGGCGCGGTGGACCAGCAAGTCAGGGTAGCGGCGGATCGGGCTGGTGAAGTGGGCGTAGGCCTCGTACGACAAGCCGAAGTGGCCGATATTGTCCGGGCTGTAGACCGCCTGCTGCATCGAGCGCAGCAGCATGGTCTGCAGCATGGGCGCGTCGGGACGGCTCTTGATCTTGTCCATCACGTCGGCGTAGTCGGCCGCCTGCGGCTTGTCGCCGCCGGCCAGCGACAGCCCCACGGTCCTGAGGAACTCGCGCAGGTTCTTGAGCTTTTCCTCGCTCGGCCCCGCGTGGATGCGATACAGCGTGGGGTGCTTGAAACGCTCGAGAAAATCGGCCGCGCATACGTTGGCGGCCAGCATGCATTCCTCGATCAGGCGGTGCGCGTCGTTGCGGGTGCGCGGCAGGATCTGCTCGATCTTGCCCTGCGCATTGCAGACGATATAGGTCTCGGTGGTGTCGAAGTCGATCGCGCCACGCTCGCGGCGGGACTTGAGCAGGACCTGGAACAGCTCGTACAGGTTCTGCAGGTGCGGCACCAGGTCGGCGCGCTTGTGCGCCTCCGGGCCCTTGGTGTTGGAGAGCACGGCCCAGACCTCGTTATAGGTCAGGCGTGCCGCCGAGTGCATCACGGCCGGGTAGAACTGGTAGGCCTTGAGCTCGCCCTTGGCGGTGATGACCGCATCGCACACCATGCACAGGCGGTCCACCTGCGGGTTGAGCGAGCACAGCCCGTTGGAGAGCTTCTCCGGCAACATCGGGATCACGCGGCGCGGGAAATACACCGACGTGGCGCGGTCCAGCGCATCGGCATCGAGCGGCGTGCCGGGGCGCACGTAGTGCGACACGTCGGCGATCGCCACCACCAGGCGCCAGCCCTTGGCACGCCCGATCTTGACCGGCTCGCAGTAGACCGCGTCGTCGAAGTCGCGTGCGTCTTCGCCATCGATGGTCACCAGCGGCACGTCGCGCAGGTCAATGCGGTGGTCGAGGTCGGATTCGCGCACCGTGTCCGGCAGCGCGGCGGCTTCCTTGGCGCACGCATCGGAGAAGGCATGCGGCACGCCGTACTTGCGCACGGCGATCTCGATCTCCATGCCGGGATCGTCGATGTCGCCCAGCACTTCCACCACGCGGCCCACCGGCTGCACGTAGCGGTCGGGATAGTCGATGATTTCCACGCTGACCACCTGCCCCACGCGCGCCTTGCCCTGCGCCTTGGGCGGAATCAGGATGTCCTGGCTGATGCGCTTGTCTTCCGGCGCCACCACCAGCACCCCGCCTTCACTGAGCAGGCGGCCGATCACGTAGCGGTTGGCGCGTTCGATGATCTCGACGATCTGGCCTTCGGGCCGGCCGCGCCGGTCGTAGCCGATCACGCGCACCTGGGCGCGGTCGTTGTGCATCGCCTTCTGCAGTTCGCGCTCGGGCAGGAAAATATCGTCGTCGCCGTCGTCGCGGATCAGGAAGCCGAAACCATCGCGGTGGCCCTGCACGCGTCCGACCACGAAGTTGGGCTGGTGGGCCAGCTCGTAGCGGCCCTTGCGGTTGAGTTCGATCTGGCCGTCGCGCTCCATGGCGGCGAGGCGTTTCTGGAATCCGTCGTGTTCCTTGCGCGTGACGGCGAGCGCCTTGGCAATGTCGCCAGCCGACAGGGGCGACCCGGACGTCCTCAGGACGCCGAGGATTTCTTCCCGGCTAGGGATCGGATAGTTATTTTGATTCAATTTTATAGATAGTATTTGACAAACGTATTGCGGTCGCTATAATGAGCGCTTCTGTTGTTTCGACGCCCGCCCAGGTGGCGAAATTGGTAGACGCACTAGGTTCAGGTCCTAGCGGTGGCAACACTGTGGAGGTTCGAGTCCTCTCCTGGGCACCAGATCAAACGGGAAACCCGCAGCGCTTTCGAGCCTTGCGGGTTTTTTGTTTTCCGGCGTCTGATCTGACAACTTGCTGCTCCCGATTCGATATTTTCGATTTGCGCGACCGCGCGACCGCGCGACCAATCAATATAAACACAGCGGCGGTTCGCGGCGTATGCCTCGCCGCCCTCAGGCGGCCCTGTCACAGGGCCCGGCGTTCACACGAACCACCAGGGCGCGGCCCGGGCGAAAACCACCGCCAACCGACCGCCAACCGACCGCCTTTCGCGCCGACTGCTGCGCTGCGGGTGAGTGTATCAGTTTCAGTGCCGATACCGGCATTCTTCCGCCACGCGCGCGTCCAAATGTCGTGTTTCCCGAAGATTTCCCGCGATTTTCGCCATGAACCGCACTGTTTATGCCCAAGCGCATCTCCAGCCGTGCATCCGCTATTCGGCCTGGACACCCTCCTTGCCGCGACGCCGTCCGCCTGCCAGATAATCGGCAGCTTGACAGTCGGCGGTATCTGTAACTATCATGGTTTCACATTGCATCACTAACCATGACCACCAGTAGCCGCTTCGCCGTTGCCGTTCATATCCTCACCTTGCTGGCCAGCGCCGACGAGCCCTTGCCGTCGTCCCTGATCGCGGGCAGCGTGGGCACCAACCCGGCGCTGATCCGCCGGCTGGTGGGCCAGCTGGCCGAGGCCGGACTGGTGAGCACCGCGATGGGCAGCACCGGCGGCGCCTCGCTGGCGCGCGCGGCGGCGTCGATCACCTTGCTCGACGTGTTCCGCGCGGTGGAATCGACCGCGCTGATCACGCTGCACCACAGCGCGCCCAACCCGGCGTGCATGGTGGGCCGGGAAATCACGGGTGCGCTGAAGCAGGCCGCCGACCACGCGCAGGCGGCAATGGACAGCGCGCTGGCACAGACCACCATCGCCGGCATGCTGGCGGAGGTGGAGCGTGCCGCCGCGGAGCGCCGCAAGCGCTGATTTTTTTGACCTGATGTGTAACCAAATCAGTTTCACATCAGCCCCATGCTCGCGCCAGCCGCGGGCATGCCCTGCCGCGATCGCCGCACTGGCGATGCAGCCGGGCTAAAGTAACCAGGCTATACAGCCAAGCAAGGAGTTAAAGATGAAAATCGCAATCATCGGCGCCACCGGTCGCGTCGGCACCCGCCTGATCGATGAGGCCCTGCGCCGCGGCCACGCAGTGACCGCCGTCGCACGCCAGGCCGGGAAGCTCCCGGCGCAACCGAACCTCACCGCCCGCAACGCCGACGTGGCGGACACCGGGGCGCTGGCCGCGGCGATCGCCGGCAGCGACGTGGTCATCAGCACGGTGCGCTTCCTGCAGGCAAGCGCCGCGCAGATCGTCGGTGCGGTAAAGGCGGCGGGCGTGCCGCGCCTGCTGGTGGTGGGCGGCGCCGGCAGCCTGTTGGTGGCGCCCGGCGTGCAACTGGTGGATACCCCCCAGTTCCCCGAGGCATACAAGGCGGAAGCCCTGGCCGGACGCGACTTC
Source organism: Cupriavidus sp. 05T41 (assembly GCF_056396525.1). Lineage (NCBI taxonomy): Bacteria > Pseudomonadati > Pseudomonadota > Betaproteobacteria > Burkholderiales > Burkholderiaceae > Cupriavidus > Cupriavidus sp. 05T41. Next base: position 14,941 of record NZ_JBFTLQ010000099.1, on the reverse strand, counting down.
CTCGCGGCCCTGCGCACCGAGAGCGCGCTCGACTGGACCTTCCTCTCCCCGGCGGCGCTGTTCGAGCCGGGCACCCGCACCGGCAGCTGGCGCACGGGCGAGGAAACGCTGATGTCCGATGCCTCGGGCAAGAGCTGGATCTCGATGGAAGACTACGCCACCGCCATGATCGACGAGGTGGAAAAGCCCGCACACTCTCGCCAGCGCTACACGGTGGCGTACTGACCGGGCCCGCGCCCGGCGTCCTGCCTGCTCAGCCCGCGCTGCCGTCGGTGGCGTGCTTGCCGCGCTTGAGCCAGGCCGCGAGGTTGTGCGGGCGCAGGGTGTCGTACTCTTCGAACGGCTGGTGGATCCAGGGATTGGTCGGCAGGAAGGTCACGTGGTAGTCCGGCTTGACCTTGGAGCAGGCCTTGTACCAGAGCACCGAGGAGCGGACTTCCGTCACGGCGGGATAGCGCTCCTTCAGGTGGCGGCCCACGCGCTCCAGCGTCACGCCGGAATCCACCAGGTCGTCCACCAGCAGGATCTTGCCCGACAGCTCGCCGCGGGTCATGGTGATGTACTGAGCGATATCCAGGTCGCCCTGCTGCGTGCCGGCCGCTTCGCGATAGCTGCTGGTGGCGAGGATGGCCAGGGGCACGTCGAAAATGCGCGACATCTGGTCGCCGACGCGCAAGCCGCCACGCGCCAGGCACAGGATCTTGTCGAACTTCCAGCCCGACTCATGGACGTTCAGTGCGAGGCGTGCGATCAGGCTGTGGTATTCGTCCCACGAGATCCACAGGTTCTCGTCGTCGTTCGATGGCAGGGTCATGATTTTCCAGCTCTTCGGCTTGAGGTCTGTCGACCGATAATGTTTCGGCCCGCTTGCGCGGGCCGATTTGCTATTGTGCTCTCGACGCCTTGCCGGCGTCATGCCACGGGCGCCCTTGCGGGCGCGCCAGGCGTCAGGCCACGTAGGGGTGGCGCAGGAGGATGGTCTCGTCGCGGTCCGGGCCGGTCGAGATCATGTCGATCGGGATGCCGACCACTTCTTCGATGCGCTTGAGGTAGGTGCGCGCCTGTTCCGGCAGTGCATCCCAGGCCTTCACGCCGAAGGTGGACTCGTTCCAGCCCGGGAACTCCTCGTACACCGGCACGCAGCGCGCCACCGCATCCGAGCCGCGCGGCAGGATGTCGACGGTCTTGCCGTCCAGCTCGTAACCCACGCACAGCTTCAGGGTTTCCAGGCCATCCAGCACGTCGAGCTTGGTCATGCACAGGCCCGACACGCCGTTGATCTGCACCGAGCGCTTGAGCGCGGCGGCATCGAGCCAGCCGGTGCGGCGCGGACGGCCGGTGACCGAGCCGAATTCCTTGCCGACGTTGGCCAGGCGCACGCCCACCGGATCCTGGCGGGCGGGGTTGTCGTTGTCGTACAGCTCGCTGGGGAACGGGCCCGAACCCACGCGGGTGCAGTACGCCTTGGTGATGCCCAGGATGTAGTTCAGGCGGCCCGGGCCGACCCCGGCGCCCGCCGCGGCCGCACCGGCCACGCAGTTGCTGGAAGTGACGAACGGATAGGTGCCGTGGTCGACATCGAGCAGCGTGCCTTGCGCGCCTTCGAACATCAGGTTGTCGCCGGCGGCGTTGACCGCGTACAGCTCGGCGGACACGTCGGCCACCATCGGCGCCAGGCGCGGCGCGTAGGCCAGCATTTCGTCCAGGGTCTGCTGGAAGTCCACCGCTTCGGCGCCCAGGTACTGGGTCAGCATGAAGTTGTGCAGGTCCAGGTTTTCGCGCAGGCGCTCGGCGAACAGCTTGGGATCGAACAGGTCCTGCACGCGCAGCGCGCGGCGGGCTACCTTGTCTTCGTAGGCCGGGCCGATGCCGCGGCCGGTGGTGCCGATCTTGCCGGCGCCGCGGCGCGCTTCGCGCGCCTTGTCGATGGCAACGTGGTACGGCAGGATCAGCGTGGTTGCTTCGGAGATGCGCAGGCGGTTCTGCACCTGCAGGCCGGCGCTTTCCAGTTCTTCGATCTCGCGGAACAGCGCCTCGGGCGACAGCACCACGCCATTGCCGATGTAGCAGACCGTGCCTGCGCGCATGATGCCCGACGGGATCAGTCGCAGGATGGTCTTCTTGCCGCCGATGATGAGGGTGTGGCCCGCATTGTGGCCACCCTGGAACCGCACCACGCCCTTTGCATGATCGGTAAGCCAATCGACGATTTTCCCTTTGCCTTCGTCACCCCACTGGGTGCCGATCACGACGACATTGCGTCCCTGGCTTACTGCAGAAGCGGACATGTTGATTTGGTCAGAAGGTTAAAAACGTATTTTACTCTCGTTGCCGGACAACTCCCCGATTTTGGGGAGATCGGCCTGCAACGCGAAGGAAATGAAACGAGCCGGCGCGGCGCTCAGGCGCCCGCGCGGCGCGGCACCACCGTCCAGCCGCCGGCGTCGCGCACGAGCTGGCGGTCGCAATTGAACTCGTCGAGCTGGTGCGTATGGCCCGGCAGCGACTGGATCACGATCTCGCCCTCGGCGCGCAGCGCGGCGATCTTCGCGCGCAGCTCGGGATCCGCATCCCACGGCGCGAAAATGGCGAATGCCCGCACTTCCAGCGGTGACAGCGCGGCAACTTCGCGCAAATCCAGCGAGAAGCCGGTTGCGGGCCGGGCGCGGCCAAAGGCTTCCCCGACCTTGTCGTAACGGCCACCGCGGGCCACGTAGTTGGGCAGGCCGGCCACGTAGGCGGTGAACATCACGCCGCTGTGGTAGTGGTAGCCGCGCAGGTCGGACAGGTCGATATTGACGCTGGCTCCGTTCACCTCGGCGGCCAGCGCGGCCAGTTCATCCAGCGCGCGCCCGATGGCCGGGCTGGCCGGCAGCGTGGCGCGGGCGCGCTCCAGCACCTCCACCCCGCCATACAGCGTTGGCAGGGCCAGCAGCGCATCGCGCTCGGCTTGCGGCATGCCTTCGGTCAGCTCGCGCAGCGCCGAAACATCCTTGGTCTCGAGCGCGGCGAACAGCGCGTCCTCGATCTTGCGGCTCGACGGCAGGCCGTCGAGCAAGGCTTCCAGGATGCCGGCGTGGCACAGGTCGAGCCGGACATCGGTCAGCCCGGCCACCTGGAGCGCGGCCAGCATCAGGGCCTGGATTTCGACGTCGGCTTCGAGGCCGGCATGGCCGTAGATCTCCGCGCCGACCTGGATCGGCTCGCGCGTCGCGCGAAAACCCGCCGGGCGGGCATGCAGCACATTGCCGGCATAGCACAGGCGGGTCACGCCGGAGCGGTTGAGCAAATGGGCGTCGATCCGGGCCACCTGGGGCGTGATATCGGCGCGCAGGCCCATGGTGCGGCCGGACAGCTGATCCACCAGCTTGAGCGTGCGCAGGTCGAGGTCGTGCCCGGTGCCGGTCAGCAGCGACTCCAGGTACTCCAGCATCGGCGGCATGACGAGCTCGTAGCCGTAGGTGCGGAACAGGTCCAGCATGCGGCGGCGCAGTTCCTCGATCTTGCGGGCCTCCGACGGCAGCACGTCGGCAATGTTTTCAGGCAGAAGCCAGTGGTTGGACATGGTAAATCTCTTCACGTCATGCAGTTGCCGGGCGCCCTTGGTGCACCCGTTGAATTTCGTTCGCGCATTCGTTCGCGCATTCGTTTGCGCATGCGATTGCGCATTCGTTCGCGCAGTCTTCCTCGCCAGCGGCAAGCCGGCTGCCAGTCACCCGGCAGCGCCGCCGTGAGACGGCCGCGACGCCCGCCGCGGCGCGCATCGCCGCCCCTCCAGCCGGACAAAACCCCGGCAAGCCGGGGTTTTGTCCTGGCGCCCGGCGGCCGTGGCCGCCCAGCGTGGCCCTGCTAGCGACGTCCTGCCGCCGGCGCCGCGGCCGGCGCCGGGGCGCCTCCCGCCGAGCGCATATAGCGGAAGAAGTCGGAATTGGGCTCCAGCACCAACACGTCGCGCTTGTCGCGGAAGGTATTCCGGTAAGCCTCCATGCTGCGCCAGAACTGCGCGAACTGCGGATCGCGGCCGAATGCATCGGCGTAGATCTGCGAAGCCTGGGCATCGCCCTCGCCCTTGATCTTCTGCGCGTCGCGGTAGGCCTCGGCCAGCACGACTTCGCGCTGGCGGTCGGCGTCGGCGCGGATCTTCTCGCCTTCGGCCGCGCCGGTGGAACGCAGTTCGTTGGCCACGCGCTTGCGCTCGGCCTCCATGCGGCGGTACACCGATTCGCTGATCGCGGGCAGCAGGTCCACGCGCTTGAGGCGCACGTCGATGATCTCGACGCCGACCGACTGGGCGTAGTCGGCCATGGCCGAGCGGATGTTCTGCATGACCTTGTCGCGCTCGCCGGCGACCACGTCGGCCACGGTGCGCTTGCCGAATTCCTCGCGGGCGACCGAATCGATACGCTGGGTCATGCGATCCTGGGCGCCGCGGATATTGCCGTTGAAGGCAACATAGAACTTGCGCGGATCGACGATGCGCCATTTGACGAACCAGTCCACCACCATGCTCTTCTTCTCGGCGGTCAGGAAACGCTCGGACGCGGTCGCGTCGATGGTCAGCAGGCGGCGGTCCATGAAGATCACGTTCTGCAGCGGCGGCGGCAACTTGAAGTGCAGGCCGGGCTCGCGCACCACCTGCTTGATCTCGCCAAAGGCGAAGACCACGGCGTACTGGCGCTGGTCCACCACGAACACCATCGAGGAGCCGATCGCCAGCAGGATGAAGAGGCCAATGACAATGGAAATCAGTCGGTTCATGTCAGGGCTCCTCAGCGCGAATCGCGGTCACGGTTGCGCAGCAGTTCGCGCGACCGGTTATCGCCGTTGGCCTCGGGCGCGGGCGTGCTGCCGCTGCCGGTGGCGGGAGCCTGCGCGGCGCCGGCGGCCGGCGCGCGCGGATCGGCCTGCACCTGCGACATCAGCTTGTCCAGCGGCAGGTAGAGGAGATTGTTGCCCTGGCGCGAATCCACCAGCACCTTGGTCGAATTGGTATAGATCTGCTGCATGGTTTCAATGTAGAGGCGGTCGCGCGTCACCTGCGGTGCCTTGGCGTACTGCGCCTGGACCTGCTGGAAGCGTGCGGAATCGCCTTCGGCCTGGTTGACCACGCGCGACTTGTAGGCCGACGCTTCTTCGTTCAGGCGCGCGGCCGTGCCCTTGGCGCGCGGGATCACGTCGTTGGCGTAGGCCTGGCCCTCGCTGATGGCGCGCTCGCGGTCCTGGCTGGCCTTGTTGACGTCGTCGAAGGCGGCCTGCACCTGCTCGGGCGGCTGCACGCTCTGCACGTTGACCGAGATCACGCGAATGCCGGTCTTGTAGGCCGACAGGATGGACTGGATCGACTTGGCGAGATTCTGCGCGATCTGCTCGCGGTTCTCGTACAGCACCGCATCCATCTTGTTGCGCCCGACGATCTCGCGCACCGAGGTCTCGGCTGCCTGCGTCACCAGTTCTTCATCGCCGCCGCGGTCGGTCTTGTTGAAGAACAGGAATTCGCTGGCGTCCTGGATGTCGTACTGCACCGTGAAGCGGACGTCGATGATGTTCTCGTCCTGCGTCAGCATGGACGCGTCCTTCAGGTTGCTGTCCTTGATCGAGGTCGAGCGGCCCACTTCCACCGAGCGCACGCTCGACAGGTTGACGATCTCGGCCGACTGGATCGGATACGGCAGGCGCCAGTTGATGCCGGGGCCGGTGGTGTACTTGAACTTGCCGAACTGCAGGATGACCGCGGTCTGACCTTCCTGCACCATGAAGAAGCCGCTGGCCAGCCAGATGCCGATGGCCGCGACCACGACGACGCCGGCACCCACGCCCGAGCCCTTGCCCGGGGTGCGCGCGCCGCCGCCAAAACCCTGGTTGCCGCCGCCACCGTTCTCCTTGCGGCCGAGCAGGCCGTTCAGGCGACGGTTGAAGTCGCGCCAGAGCTCATCCAGGTCGGGCGGGCCGTCCTGGGGTGGACGCTGTTGCTGCTGCCGGTTGTTGTCGCGGCCGTCCTTGTCCTTATCCTTGTCTTCATCATCGCCCCGACCCCAACGTGGATCGTTCAACGACAGGATCGCGCGCAAACGCTGCCAGGCCGTCCGATAGGGGGCGACACCGCTGGCGCGGGCGCCGAAGGCATGGCTCGATTCAGGATTCCGGGGAAACTGGGGCATGAAGTGCACGGGTCCGGGATAGTTGGAACAGGGGGATTCTAACAGTCATCGACGCCACATTTTCCTATTTGGGGCAATCTGGCGCCGATTTCCGCCGAACCGGCTTACAGCGTGTCGGGTTCTTCCGGATCGACGCCGGGCCCGGCATCGGGATCGGCGTCGCCGTGATCGTCCAGGGCATCCTCGAGATGCGCGTGGCCGTCGGAAAAACGCGGATCCAGCGGCGGGCGCTCCGGCGGGCGTTCGGCCAGCCAGCGCGCCGCTTCCACGACGGCCTCGCGCAGGGCGTCCAGGCCGATGCCGTCGCGCGCGCTCACGAACACCCGCACCGGCACGCCTTCTTCGTTGCGCTCCACGCGCGGCCCCTGCTCCAGGAGTTCCGGCGCGGCATCGATCTTGTTCATCACGACGATCTGCGGGATGTCGTCGGCATTGATCTCGGCCAGCACGCGGTTGACCTGCTCGACCTGTTCATGCCGCACCGGGCTGGAGGCGTCCACCACGTGCAGCAGCAGATCGGCGTGCACGGTTTCTTCCAGCGTGGCGCGGAACGCCGCCACCAGCTGCGTGGGCAGGTCGCGGATAAAGCCGACCGTGTCCGAGAGCACCACGTTGCCCAGCCCCTCCAGGTAGAGCCGCCGCGACGTCGTATCGAGCGTGGCGAACAACTGGTCGGCCGCGTACGCGCGCGCCTTGGTCAGCGCGTTGAACAGCGTCGACTTGCCGGCATTGGTATAGCCGACCAGCGAGATGCTCAGCGTATCGTTGCGCGCCCGCGCGCGGCGCTGGGTGCTGTGCTGGCGCTGCAGGCGGGTCAGGTCCGACTTCAGCCGCTTGGCGCGTTCGTCCAGCAGCCGGCGGTCGAGTTCGAGCTGGCGCTCGCCGGGGCCGCCGCGCATGCCGATACCGCCCTTCTGCCGCTCCAGGTGGCTCCAGGCGCGGACCAGCCGCGAAGCCTGGTACTGGACCTGGGCCAGCTCGACCTGCACCTTGCCGACGTGGCTCTGCGCGCGCTGCCCGAAGATGTCCAGGATCAGCCCCGTACGATCGATCACGTGACGCTGCAGGAAGCGCTCGAGATTGCGTTGCTGGGCGGGGCTCAGGGTGTGGTTGAACACCACCACGTCGGCGTCGAGCGCGTCGGCGGCCTCCTTGAGTTCTTCCGCCTTGCCCGAGCCGATGAACAGTGCCGGGTCCGGGCGCGAGCGCCGGCCCGTCAGCATGTGCACAGGCGTGGAGCCGGCGGTCGACGTCAGCAGCGCCAGCTCGCTCAGGCTTTCCTGGAAATCGTGCTTGCCGAAATCGACGCCGACGAGGATGGCGCGGGAAGACTCGGAATTGGAGGTAGCTCTAGATTGCAAACGGGAGGATCGCGGAACGCGATAAAGGAAAACGTAGAAACCGGCCGGGGGCGTGGCTGGTGCCGCGAGGCAAGCGCCTGGCCCGGGAGGTGCCCGATGGCGGAAGGTGTCCGCGGTGGGATGCACCAGGGTGAGGCATTGTCCGCGGCAGACCCATGTTCATGCCTGCGGTACAACCGGATGGCCGGTGTCGTTTTTGGTGTCGAACCGGGATTTCAGGCCCCGGCGCGGCACCGCTTGCGGCGGCCGTGTCGCGCTTGCGACGGGCGGCCGGAAACATCAGAATTTACGGTAAAGGATCAACCCTCGGCCGTATCGTCCACGCGGAAATTCACGGCGCGCGCGGGCACGACGGTGGAGATCGCATGCTTGTAAACCATTTGCGTCACGGTATTGCGCAACAGGACGACGTACTGGTCGAACGACTCGATATTGCCTTGCAGCTTGATGCCATTGACGAGGTAGATTGAAACCGGCACGTGCTCTTTGCGCAGCGCGTTCAGGAACGGGTCTTGTAGCAATTGCCCTTTGTTGCTCATGGCACACTCCAAAATTATAGATTTAGTGATTGATGATGGGGACGTTAATCCCCGATTCAAGTCGAGCGGCGCAAAACCGCGCCAAAAAAGATCAAAACGGTACCAAGCTAGCATCGTCTCGCAGGGAACCCCCTGCTAACGAGAATTTAGCCTCAGTTCCAAACGAACGCAAACGAAACTTGCCCGCCATGGCCCCCGCTGCCCGACTCAATCCTTCGAGTCGGCATATGGGTTTTTGTTCGTACGAAATTCGATGCGCAGCGGCGTGCCCTTGAGCTTGAATGCCGTGCGGAAGCGATTTTCGAGATAGCGCCGATAGCTGTCCGCGACACCCGAGAGCGAGTTCCCGTGCACCACGATGATCGGCGGATTGGAGCCGCCCTGGTGCGCGTAGCGCAGCTTGGGCCGGGTCGCGCCGACGCGCCTGGGTTGCTGGAACTCGACCGCTTCCTGCAGGATGCGCGTGAGCTGCGGCGTGGGCAGCTTGACCATCGCCGCCGCGTAGGCATCGTCCACCGAGCGCAGCAGCGCGCTGATGCCGGTGCGCTCGCGCGCCGACACGAAATGGAAGTTGGCGAAATCCAGGAACTGCAGCTTGCGCTCCAGATCGTGCTTGATGCGGTCGCGGGCATGGCCGTCGAGCCCGTCCCATTTGTTGACGCCGACCACCAGCGCGCGGCCCGACTCCACGATAAAGCCGGCGATATGCGCATCCTGCTCGGAAACGTCCTGCTGCGCGTCGAGCAACAGCACCACCACATTGGCGTCGGCGATCGACTGCAAGGTCTTGACCACCGAGAATTTCTCGATCGCCTCGAACACCTTGCCGCGCTTGCGCAGGCCAGCGGTATCGATCAGCGTGTAAGGCTTGCCGCCGCGCTCGAATTCCACGTAGATCGCGTCGCGCGTGGTGCCGGGCATGTCGAAGGCGATCACGCGCTCTTCGCCGATCAGCGTGTTGACCAGGGTGGACTTGCCCACGTTGGGACGGCCCACGATGGCGATCTTGACGCCGCGCTGGGCGCTGTCCTCTTCCTCGGCCAGTTCGGGACGTTCCTTGACCGCCAGCTCCAGCGCCTCGTCCACCAGTTCGCGCACACCGTCGCCGTGCGTGGACGAGATGGCATAGGGGTCACCCATGCCGAGCTCGTAGAACTCCGCGGCCACGGTGGTGTACTTCATGCCCTCGGCCTTGTTCACGGCCAGCATGACGCGGCGGCCGGTCTTGCGCAGGTAGTCCGCGATCACGCGGTCCTGCGGTGCCAGCCCGAGACGGCCGTCGACGAGGAAGATCACCACGTCGGCCTCGACCACGGCCTGGCGGGTCTGCTTGGCCATCTCGGCCACGATGCCGTCCTTGGCCACCGGCTCGAAGCCGCCGGTATCGATGGCGATGAACGGGCGTTCACCGATGCGGCCTTCGCCGTAGTGACGGTCGCGCGTGAGCCCGGGCAGGTCGGCGACGAGAGCGTCGCGCGAGCGGGTCATGCGGTTGAATAGCGTCGACTTGCCCACATTGGGACGGCCGACCAGAGCGATAACTGGTTTCATGCAATAAACGGAAATGGGGGCCGGCAGATGCCGCCCCCCAGGAACTCCGGAGTGATGTGGGTCCGACGGCCGGGCGCTACGCACCTGGCCACGTTTCCTGTCGGGCAACCGGGCTGGCATTGCAGCCCGGCCTCGTTCACCTGCACGATCCCGCGGACCGTGCTACCGGATTGGCGCAGCCCATGCCGACAGGTGCACGGGCCATCGCCTTCATTGTCGCGGCGCCTCAGTCCGGCACGAAGCCGTAGAGGTTGCCGTCGCGCGTCTGCACCACCAACGATGCGCCCGCCACCACCGGCGCGGCGGTAATCTCGCTGCCGTCGGTCTTCACGCGGGCCACGAACTGGCCGTCTTCGCGCGAGAGGAAATGCACATAGCCATCATAGTCGCCCATCACCACCGAGCGGCCCAGCGCCAGCGGCGTGCCCAGGCGGCGATACAGCAACTGGTCGTTCTTCCAGCGCTCGTTGCCGTTCTGGCGGTCGAACGCATGCACGACCGAGCGTTCGTCGCTGGCGTACAGCGAGCCGTCATCCTGCGCGGGGCCGGTCGGCGACGAGAAATCCTTGCCCCATTGCGGCTGGCCATTGGCCAGTTCCAGGCAGGCCACGCGGCCCTGGAAGGTGGTGGCGCAGACCTGGCGGCCATTGACCATCGGCTGGCCGGTGACGTCGTTGAGCCGTTCGATCTCGGACACGCCCTTCGGATAGGACACCGTGCTTTCCCAGCGCAGCACGCCGTTGCCCGGGGCCAGCACGCCGAGCTTGCCGCCCGGGAAGCCCATCACGATGCCGTCGCCGGCAAACACCATGCCCATCGCCGCGCGCAGGTTGAGCGCGGTCTGCGAGCGCTGGTAGATCCAGCGGCGCTCGCCGGTCTGCGCATCCAGCCCGAGCACGCGCGTGTCGGTGGTGCGCACCACCACCAGGCCGTTGCCGACCAGCGGCGCGGACAGGACCTCGCCGTTGACCTGCTTCTTCCAGAGCTGCTTGCCACTGTTGTCGAAGGCAAACACGGCGCCCTTCTCGCCCGCCACCGCGGTGACGGTGCCGTCGCTGCCGGGACCGCTGGTCAGGTCGATATCGGTCTTGGCCTCCCACAGCGTGCGGCCGGTCGTGCCGTCGAACGCCATCACCTTGCCGCCGTTGGAGGACGCGTAGACCGTGCCGCCGGCCACTGCCGGCTGCAGCGAGTACGGGCCGCTCTTGCCGACGCCGGCCTTCCAGGCCTGGCGCACCGACAAGGTCTGGGTGATCGGCTTGAGTTCGACCGGCGTGCGCTTGTCAGCCTTGCTGAACAGCGAGCAGCCGCCCAGGGTGGCGACACACGCGGAGGCCACCACCAGGGCGCGGACGAAATTGCCGTGTTGCTGGTTCTTGGCCGTGCCGGAAAACAATGACGTCATGAGGTTCCGATCCTGAATTGGGTTGAAACGCGATTTTGCTGGCAGCAGCCGCGCCCGCGCACGGGCGCCCTGCCTGCGGGCCGGAGAGCCGGGCAATGCCGCCCTCAGGCGGTGCCCAGCGCGTCGAGCTTGAACTGGATGATCTGGCGCATGGCCGCATCATTGGCGTTGAGCTTGTCGAGCGCCTGCCGGTACGCCGTGCGCGCGTCGGCACGCTTGTCCTGCGCAGCCAGCAGGTCGCCGCGGCGATCCGCATACAGCGCCGTGAACGGTGCCGGCGGCTCGTCCTTGAGCAGGGCCAGGCCCTGGTCGTAGGCCTTCTCGTCGAGCAGCACGCCGGCCAGGCGCACGCGCGCCAGATAGGCGTATTCGCCGTCGCCGTGGTCGATCGCCCATTGCAGCTGGACCTTGGCGCCGGCCAGGTCGCCCGCATCGTACAGCACCTTGGCGGCCACCAGCGCAGACATGGGGCCATAGGCGGTCTTGCCGAACTTCTGCTCGAGGTCGCCCGCGGCGCGCTTGATGCGCTCCACGTCGCGGCTGTCGGCAGCCTTGACGACCTGCTCGTACAGCAGCGCGGCTTCGCCGGCCTGCTTGCGCTGCCAGTAGTTCCAGCCGCTCCAGGCAGCAAAGGCCAGCAAGCCGGCGATCAGCGCCCAGGTCACGGTGTTGCCGTACTGGCGCCACCAGGCCTTGAGGCTCTCAAGCTGTTCCTGTTCTTCTAGATCGTAAGCCATGTCGAGGGATCCACCCGCGTATGTTTGTATGAGGGGCCGCGCGCGACCCCTGGTCTTGCTGCCCGTGCCGGCGGCCGGGCGCGTTTATTCGCTGGCGCCCACCATGGCGTCGATGATGTGGTCGACCAGCGTTTCCGCCGGCACCGTCACCTGCGCACCGCCGCCCTCGGCCTGCGCGCCCTGGCGCAAATCCTTGACCTGGGCCGTGCCAGCCGCCACTTCATCGTCGCCAATGATAACGGCATAGGCAGCGCCGCTGCCGTCCGCGCGCTTCATCTGCGACTTGAAGCTGCCGCTCTTGCCGTCCGGCGTGGCGTGCAGCAGCACATCGAGGCCGGCATCGCGCAGCCGCTCGGCGGCGATCATGGCCTGCTCCGCAGCCGCCGCGCCCTGGTGCACCAGGTAGACGTCGCAGCCCTCGGCCTCGGGCACCAGCCCTTCCTCGCGGATCAGCTCGATGATGCGCTCGATGCCCATGGCCCAGCCGCAGGCCGGCGCGCCCTTGCCGCCCATCTGCGCGATCAGCGGATCGTAGCGTCCGCCGCCGGCGATGGTGCCTTGCGCGCCAAGCTTGTCGGTGATCCACTCGAACACCGTCAGGTTGTAGTAGTCCAGCCCGCGCACCAGGCGCGGGTTGATCTTGAACGGAATGTTGTTGGCCTTGAGCAGGCGCTGCACGCCTTCGAAGTGGGCCAGCGATTCCTCGCCGAGGAAATCGATCAGCTTGGGCGCGTTGGCCGCCATCTCCTGCAGCGCGGGATTCTTGGTGTCGAGCACGCGCAGCGGGTTGGTGTAGAGACGGCGCTTGCTGTCCTCGTCGAGGATGTCCTGGAAACCTTCCAGGTACTTGATCAGTTCCTCGCGGTGGGCGGCGCGCTCATTGGCCTGGCCCAGCGAGTTCAGCTCCAGGCGCACCCCGACCAGGCCAAGGTCGTCCCACAGGCGCTGGCACATCAGGATGATCTCGGCGTCCACGTCGGGGCCGGCAAAGCCCAGCGCCTCGGCGCCGAGCTGGTGGAACTGGCGGTAACGGCCGCGCTGGGGCCGCTCGTGGCGGAACATCGGGCCGGTGTACCACAGGCGCTTGGGGCCGTCGTACAGCAGGTTGTGCTCGATGGTGGCACGCACCGCGGCGGCGGTGCCTTCCGGGCGCATCGTCAGCTGCTCGCCGTTGAGCGCATCGGTGAAGGAATACATTTCCTTCTCGACGATGTCGGTCACCTCGCCGATACCGCGCACGAACAGCTGCGTATGCTCGACGATCGGCGTGCGGATCTGCTGGTAGCCATAGGCGCGCAGCATGGCGCGCGCGGCGTTCTCGAAATGCTCCCACAGCGGCGCGTCCGCCGGCAGCATGTCGTTCATGCCCTTGACGCCCTGCAAGGCCTTGGCGGCCTTGCCCTTGCTGTCTGCCTTGTTGTCGCCGGCCTTGGCGGCGTCGCCGCCGGCCGCCGGATTCACGGGTTGATTCATCTTCTGTTGTCTTTCCCTGTGGTGCCCTGTCCGCGACGGATCAGGCCGCCACCTCATTGCCTGCGCGCCCGGCATTGCTGCCATAGTGGGAGCGCACATAGTCGTCGACGATCGCCTGGAATTCCTCGGCAATCCGGTCGCCGCGCAAGGTCTTGACCTTGACGCCATCGACGAACACCGGCGCCGCCGGCGATTCGCCCGAGCCCGGCAGCGAGATGCCGATATTGGCATGCTTGCTTTCGCCAGGGCCGTTCACGATGCAGCCCATCACGGCCACGTCCATTTCTTCCACGCCGGGGAATTCGGTCTTCCAGACCGGCATCTGCTCGCGCAGGTAGCTCTGGATGCTGGCCGCCAGTTCCTGGAAGGTGGTGCTGGTGGTGCGGCCGCAACCCGGGCAGGCAATCACCATCGGGGTGAAGTTGCGCAGGCCCATGGTCTGCAGGATTTCCTGCCCCACGTAGACTTCCTTCTCGCGCGGCGCGCCCGGCTCTGGCGTCAGCGAGATGCGGATGGTGTCGCCGATGCCTTCCTGCAGCAGCACCGACAGCGCCGCCGTAGAGGCGACGATGCCCTTGCTGCCCATGCCCGCCTCGGTCAGGCCCAGGTGCAGCGCGTAGTCGCAGCGCTTGGCCAGCTCGCGGTACACGGCGATCAGCTCCTGCACCTGCGAGACCTTGCACGACAGGATGATCTGGTCGCCCGACAGGCCGATTTCCTCGGCCTTTTTCGCCGACTCGATGGCGGAGGTGATCAGCGCCTCGACCATCACGTTCTGCGCCGGCCACGGCTGCGCGCGCCGCGCATTCTCGTCCATGACGCGCGCCAGCAGCGACTGGTCCAGGCTGCCCCAGTTCACGCCGATGCGCACCGGCTTGTTGTAGCGGATGGCCATCTCGATCATCTGCGCGAACTGCGTGTCGCGCTTCGCGCCCTGCCCCACGTTGCCGGGGTTGATGCGGTACTTCGACAGCGCCGCGGCGCACTCGGGATAGTCCTGCAGCAGCTTGTGGCCGTTGTAGTGGAAATCGCCCACCAGCGGCACGTTCACGCCCATGCGATCGAGCTGCTCGCGCACGGCCGGCACCGCGGCGGCGGCCTCGGGCGTGTTCACCGTGATACGCACGATCTCGGAGCCGGCACGCGCCAGTTCCTTGATCTGGATGGCGGTGCCGATGGCATCCACCGTATCGGTGTTGGTCATCGACTGCACGCGCACGGGTGCGCCGCCACCGATGGTGACCACATTGTCGCCCCACACCACGCGCGCCTGGCGCGTCATGCGGCGGGGCAGCGGGCCGGGCAGTACCGGCATACAAGCCTGTTGATCCAGTTGATTCATAGCATTACCACCTTGGCCTTGCCTCGCCCTGCGATTGCGCATGGCTGGAGAAACGGTGTTTTCAGGGCAGCGTCAGGCGCGCCACGTTGTTGCGGTTGGCAGCCGCCAGATCGACCGGCGCGCCATTGCGGGTGAGCGACTCGACCCCCTTCACATTGCCGATCACCACCTTGTAGGGTGGCGTGCCGCCGCCGCTGAGGTCCTGGCCGGCGCGCGCGGTGCCGCCCAGCACGACCTTGCCGCTGCGGTCGCGAATCTCGTACCAGGTGTCGGACGCGAAGCGGATGCGCAGCTCGCCGTTGCCCGCGGCCGCGGGTGCCGCGGGCGCCGCGGCCACCGGGGCTGGCGTGGCCGCCACGACGGCAGGCACGGCCG
>NZ_JBFTLQ010000098.1:0-24963 GCF_056396525.1 Cupriavidus sp. 05T41 | reverse complement strand
CGGCGGCCTCGGGGCGGCGCACAAGGGCGCGCACGCCGTGGCCGGCGGCGATCAGGTGGCGCACCATCGGCGTGCCCATGGCGCCCAGGCCGATAAAGCCGAGGGTCAGGGATTCAGGGGGCCGGGAAACTGTATCGGTCATGGCAGGACATCCTTACTTGTCAGACGCGTAGGCAAACTTGCCGTTGCGGATCACGCCCATCACGCGCGAGCGCTGATCGAAGCCCTGGTGGTCCTTCTCGCTCATGTTCATCACGCCGTTGGGAATGGTCAGGTTGGTGGTGTTCTCCAGCGCATCGCGCATGGCATGGCGGAATGCCTTCGTGCCCGGCTGCGCGCCGCCCTTGCCCGCGCGGCGCACCGCATCGTCGAGCAGCATCCACGCGCCCCAGGCGTCGCCGGCGAACTGGGTGATGCTGTCGGTGCCATATCTGGCCTCGTAGCGCGTCAGGAAATCCAGCGCCACCTTCTTCACCGGATGGCTGTCCGGCAGCTGGCGCGCCACCACCACCGGCCCGGTGGGGAACAGCGTGCCTTCCACGTCCTTGCCRCCCATGCGCAGGAAATCCCAGGTGGCGATGCCGTGCGTCTGGTACACGCGGCCCTTRTAGCCGCGCTCGGCCAGCGTCTTCTGCGGCAGCACCGACGGCGTGCCCGCGCCGGCGACCAGGATCGCATCCGGATTGGCGGCCATCAGCTTGAGCACCTGCCCGGTCACCGAGGTATCGTTGCGCGAGAAGCGCTCGCTGGCCACCACCTTGATCTTGCGCAGTTCCGCCAGCCTGGAGAACTCGCGCCACCAGCTCTCGCCATAGGCGTCACTGAAGCCGATGAAGCCCACCGTCGTCACGCCGTGGTTGCTCATGTACTCGGTCAGCACCGTGGCCATGTGCGAATCGTTCTGCGGCATCTTGAAGGCCCAGCGCCGCTTCGGGTCCGACTGCGGCTCGATGATGGCGGCCGATGCCGCCAGCGCCACCATCGGCGTCTCGCCTTCGGCCACCGCGTCCAGCGCGGCGATCGCCGTGGGGGTGATATTGGGGCCTACCACCACGTCGACCTTTTCCTCGGAAATCAGCTTGCGCACGTTGCGCACGGCCGCGGCCGGGTCGGAGCCATCGTCCAGGATCACGTACTGCGCGCGCTGCCCGCCCAGCGTCTGCGGCCACATCAGCACCGTGTTCTTGGACGGGATGCCGATGGAGGCGGCCGGGCCGGTGGTGGACACGTCGATGCCCACGCGGATGTCGGCGCGGGCCGTGCCGGCCGCGAGCGCGGCGACGCCACAGGCGACGGCGGCGGCAAGGCGCAGGGTGGAGGCAGCGGAGGCAGCGGGGGCAGGGCGGCTGGGCAAGGGCATGCGTGTCTTCCTCGTTTTATGTTCTGGCTCGATGTACTACCGCGGGAAACCGTGCGTGGCTGGCCGCCATCGTATCCGGAATCGCCCATGTTGCGAAAGCTGCCCGCMACGGCTCGCGCCGCGCCGCCCGCATCTGGCGACGCGCACCCGCATTCCGTCACGGGCGGCTCCCCGCCGGCGGCGTGCCCCGGCACCATGGCGCATCCCGACGCCTTTCATGCCTTCATACACCGGAGCGCCGCCATGACAGCCAATCTMCTCCAACATACGCCCGCCTGGGTCTGGATCCTGCTGGCCGCACTCGTCGCGCTGGGCCGGGCGCAGGCCGTGCCCCGCCGCATGACCCTGTTGCGCGGCGCCGCCATGCCTGGGGCCATGGCCGTGGTCTCGCTCGTCGGGACCCTCGGCTTCTTCCCGGGGCAGCCGGGCGCGCTGGCCGCCTGGAGCGCCGGCGCCGCCGCCGCGCTGGTGCTGTGCAACATGGCCGGCGCCTGGGGCGGGATCCGCCGGGAGGATGCCGCGCGGCGGCTGTACGTGCCCGGCAGCTGGGTGCCGCTGGGGCTGATCCTGTGCATGTTCGCCATGCGCTTCGGCCTGGGCGCCGGCCACGCCATGCACGCGGCGTGGCTGGCCGATCCGCGCGCCGCGCTGGCGGCCGGCTTTGCTTCCGGCGCGGTTAGCGGTATCTTCCTCGCACGCGGCCTGGCGATGTGGCGGGCGGMCAGGCAGAYGCCAGCGGCCGGCGTCATCGGCTGAACGCTTCGATACCGGTTTCCCTCTCCATGCAAGCCACCATTCCACGCCGCCCCTTGCACTGGTTCCTGCGMGAGCTGCGCATCGGCGTGCCCGTGGCATTCGGCGCCGCGCTGTTCTTCAGCACGCTTTACCGCGAGCAGTTCGGCACCAACCTGATCTATTCCATCTGCATCACCGCGCTKATCCAGGCGCTTATCCAGGGCGGGCGCTACGGCATGCTGCGCCTGGGCGTGCAGTCGGAGCGCGCCCCGGGCGGGCGTGCCTGGCCGGACTACCGGCTGATGTTCCCGTGGGTGCTGGTGTCCGGCGTGCTGGGCTATTTCGGCGGCAGTGCCGTGGCCGGCTGGCTGACCGGCTCCTACGGCAGCCCGGCGGAGCTGGCACGCAACCCGCGCGCGCTCGCGCTCAGCACCACCGTGGTCATGGCGCTGGCCGCCGCCATCAGCTACTTCTTCTACACGCGCGGCCGCATGGCCGCCATGGCCGCGCGCGAGCAGGCCGCGCTGCGCAGCGCGGCGGAGAACCAGCTGCGGCTGCTGGAGTCACAGCTCGAGCCGCACATGCTGTTCAACACGCTGGGCAACCTGCGCGCGCTGATCGGCCAGGACCCGCAGCGCGCCCAGCACATGCTCAACCAGCTGATCGCGTTCCTGCGCGCCACGCTGGAGGCATCGCGTTCCGGTCCGCATCCGCTGTCGTCGGAGTTCGCGCGCGTGGCCGACTACCTCGGCCTGATGGAGGTCCGCATGGGCGAGCGCCTGCGCACCGAACTGGACCTGCCGCCCGAACTCGCCGGCCTGCCGGTGCCGCCGCTGCTGCTGCAGCCGCTGGTGGAGAACGCCATCAAGCACGGGCTGGAGCCCAAGCTCGCAGGTGGCGTGATCCGGCTCGCCGCGCGCCGGGATGGCAATGTGCTGGTCCTGACGGTGCGCGACACCGGCATGGGCCTGCGCGTGTCGCCGCTGGCGCCGCCGAAGGACGCCACCTGCTTCGGCACCGCGCAAGTGCGCGAGCGGCTGGCCCAGCTCTTCGGCACCCAGGCCAGCTTCACCCTGGACAAGGCCGGCGATGCCGATGGCGGCACGCTGGCCACCGTACGCATCCCGCTCTCCTGACCCGACGCTCCCGCCGCCACGTCATACCCAATGCAAGCCACCGCCCTCATCGCCGAAGACGAAATCCTGCTCGCCGCCGACCTGCGGGCCGAGCTCTCGCGCTTGTGGCCGGACCTGCGCATCCTCGCCACCGTGGGCGACGGCGCCGCCGCCGTGACGCAGGCGCTGGCGCTGCAACCGGACCTGCTTTTCCTCGATATCCGCATGCCTGGCATGTCCGGACTGGAAGCCGCGCAGGTCCTGGCCGAGGACTGGCCTGCCGGGGGCAAGCCGTTCCCGCTGGTGGTGTTCGTCACCGCGTTCGACAACTATGCGCTGCACGCCTTCGAGCAGGCCGCGGCGGACTACATCCTCAAGCCCGTGCAGCCCGAGCGGCTGGCCAAGGCATGCACGCGCCTGCAGGCCGCGCTGGCGCAGCGCGCGCAGAGCCCCGCGTCCGACGCCACGCTGGCACAGTTGCGCACGCTGCTCGGCGCGGGCTCGCCGCTGGCGCCGGCTTCCGGATCCAGCCAGCCACTCAAGGTCATCCAGGCCAGCGCGGGCAGCACCATCACCATGGTGCCCGTCGCGGAGGTGCTCTACTTCGAGGCCGACGACAAATACGTGCGCGTGGTCACCGCGGGCGGCGGCCAGCACTGGATTCGCCTGTCGCTGCGCGAGTTGCAGGCGCGGCTGGACCCGCAGGTGTTCTGGCAGGTCCACCGCGGCACCATCGTGCGCGCGGACGCCATCGCCACCGCCACGCGCGACGATGCCGGCAAGATCACGCTGACCCTGCGCGGCAGCGACGACAAGGTCGGCGTGAGCCGGCTCTATGCCGACCTGTTCAAGGGGATGTAGGCGCCTGCGCACTTGCTGGCGCGGAACCAGACGCGAAACCAGGCGCGAAACCAGGCGCGAAACCAGGCGCGGATCGCGCGTTCTTGCCGTTTCCGCGCGTCGCGCAATTCACGTTTGTGGTGCGCTCGGCGCTGCAGGCGCCGGCGAAGCCATGACGCATCGGTATGCCAGGTGCCGGGCTGATCGGCGCGGCCGCCMGGTCAGCGTCGGCGGCGGCGCGCCGCTTACCTTGCCCCKAACTGCTGCCCGAGGGTGCGCTCGATTTCGCGAACCGTCTCGATCAGCAGCKGCCTTACCTGTTCGCGCATGCGCTGCGCCGAGAACGTCTGCGCCGGACCGGCGACGCTGATCGCCATCGCGGGCAGGCCGCGTCCGGGGGTGAAGGAGGTGGCGATGCCGTGGACTTCCTTGACCCATTCGCCGAGGGAGGTGACGCAGCCGGTGGTGCGCAATTCCTCCATCGCGCTGGCGATGCCGTGCTCCACGGCAGGCCAGGCGCCTTCATCCAGTGCGCGGATGCGCTCCATGACTTCGGCGCGCTCGCCGGCGGGCAGGCTGGCGAGGTACACGCGGCCGGCGGCGGAGGTGCCGAGCGCGATGCGCGATCCCACGTCGAGGCTGAGGGTGACGATGGACGTGCTGCGGCAGCATTCCAGGTAGAGCATGGAAAGCCGGTCGCGGGTGGACATGGCCACCACGGCGCCGGTGTCGACCGCGAGGCGCTGCATGAACGGGCGCGCGACCTGGCGCACGTCCAGGTTGGAGAGCATGGCGCTGCCCAGCGCGCCGGTGGCGGTGCCGAGGCGGTACTTGCCGCTGTCCGGCACCACATGCAGGTAGCCGAGCTTGGTCAGCGTGTAGGTCAGCCGCGTGACGGTGGACTTGGGCAGGCCGCAGCGCTCGGCGATCTCGTGGTTGGCCAGGAAGGTGTCGCCGCTGCGGAAGGCGCTKAGCACTTCCAGCCCGCGTGCCAGCGCGGTCACGAAGTGGCGGTCCTGCGCGCCTTCGGGGGACGCTTCGTCCTCGCCGTCCTCACGTTCCTCCGCGGTGGARAGCTCTCGTTCAGCGGAAGTCTCGTTGCGCCTTGCCATCTTGTCCTGTTCCCATCTAGCCGAAAAATCGTGGTGTTGCGCGTGCGCGCCGCCCGGTGGTTGGTGCGCCAGGCCGGTCACCACCGTCCAGCCGCACAAAATAGCATAGATGCCGCCACGCGCCGGATGCCAGGGCTTGCCATGCCGTCATGCCAGGGCKGCGCGCATGGCCTTCTTGTCATACTTCCCCACGCTGGTTCGCGGCAGGCTGGCAACGAAGAGATATCGCTCCGGCACCGCGTACCGGGAAATCGTGCCGCTGGCCACATACGCGTGCAGATGCGCGCGAATGGCATCGGCGCTCACGCTCTCGTCCGCGGGGGACTTGAGCACGACCAGCGCCATCGGGCGTTCGCCCCATTTCTCGTCGCTCACGCCGATCACCGCCGCTTCGCTGACCGAAGGGTGCTGGCAGATGCAGTCTTCCACCGCGTAGGAGGAGATCCATTCGCCGCCGGTCTTGATGACATCCTTGAGCCGGTCGCTGATGCGCAGGTAGCCGCCGGCGTCGATCGTGCCGATGTCGCCGGTGTGCAGGTAGCCGCCGGTCCACAGCTTGCGCGATGCGTCGTCGTCGCCCAGGTAGCCGGGCGTGAGCCACGGTGCGCGCAAGACGATCTMGCCGGCGGATTCGCCGTCGTGCGGCTGGAAGGCCATCTGCKGATCGGCAAGCCTGAGATCGACCAGCGGCAGCGGCCGGCCGGCGGACAGCCGCGCCGGCAGCCACTCGGCCGGTTCGCCCGCCAGCATGGCTTCGTCGACCTGGGCGCTGGTGATGAACGGGCAGGTCTCGGACATGCCGTAGCCGCAGAAGACGTCGATGCCGCGCGCCAGCGCCGCGCCTGCGAGGCTCTTCGACAAGGCGGCGCCGCCCACGATGATCTTCCAGCCGGCCAGGTCGGATTGCGTCTTCTGCGCCTCTGCCAGCAGCATGTGAAGGATGGTCGGCACGCAGTGCGAGAAGGTCACGCCCTCGCGCTGCTGCAGTTGCAATAGCTGGTCGGCCGAGTAGCGCCCCGGGTAGACCTGCTTCACGCCCATCATGGTGGCGGCGTAGGGCATGCCCCAGGCGTGCACGTGGAACATCGGCGTGATCGGCATGTAGACGTCGCCGCGGTGGAAGCGCCCCTGCTGCGCCGGCATGGCAAACATGGCGACGACCGCCAGCGTGTGCAACACGATCTGGCGGTGCGTGTAGTAGACGCCCTTGGGCAGCCCCGTGGTGCCGCTGGTATAGAAGACGGTGGCACGCGTGTTCTCGCTGAAATCCCGGAACGCGAAGTCCGGCGCGGACGCGGCCAGCAGCGCCTCGTAGGCAGGCGCCTGCGAAGCGGCATGCCCGTCGTCGATCACGACCACATGCTCCACCGACGGGAGCTGGTCGCGCATGCCGAGCACCAGGTCGAGGAAATCATGGTGGACCAGCATCACCTTCGGCGCGGCGTGCGCCAGCGTGTAGCGCACGTGCTCGGGGCTCAGCCGTACGTTCACCGTCTGCAGCACGGCGCCCATCATGGGCACGGCAAAGAAGCATTCCAGGTAGCGATGGCTGTCCCAGTCGAGGATGGCCACTGTGTCGCCGTAGCCGACGCCCAGCGAAGCCAGGCCACTGGCAAGGCGGCCGATGCGCTCGCCCAGCGTGCGGTAGGTGTAGCGCGCGGCGTCCCGGTACACGATCTCCTGCCCGGGCGCGTACGAGAGCGGCGATAGCAGGAGCTGCCTGATCAGCAACTGGTAGTCCGGTGCGTGTGCGGTATCTGCATTGTCCGCTTGGTCCGTGGCCGGCATCGTTGGTCTCCTMGTCATGCTTTTGTCGTTGGTCTCCGGGAGCCTGCACTTGCGTGCAAGGCTGCCMGGTGGTCACTGCGGGCCGATGCGCGCAATGCGGCGTTCGATGATGCGTTCGATAAAGCGCTCGATGAAGCGGGCCAGCCGTGCCGGCTGCTCTACCTGGGGCCAGTGTCCGGCGTCGGCCACATGGTCGATCGTGGCGCTGGCGAAGCGCTTCGCCCCGTCTTCCAGCAAGGCGGCGGTGAAGAACTTGTCATCGGTCGTGATGGTCAGGACAGGGGAGCCGACAGCCGACGCATCGGCACCGGCCGGATGCCCGCCGCTCCAGGCGCGCAGCTGTTCCAGCGCGAACGCGCGGCTGGTCCTGGCGGTGGTGGCGGCGAGCACATCCAGCGCGGCGTCGTCGGGATTGATCGTCAACGCGCGCTTGCCGTCCCTGATCTGCGCCAGGTCGGTCAGGCCGGCGCGGGACTGGAATTTCTCCAGCACCGCCGGGGGAAGCGGGTAGCCGCGCAGCGGCGCGGGCGTGATGAGTACCAGGCCCGAGACACCGCCCGCCACCCCCGCCGCCGCGAGTTCGGCAACCTGGCCGCCCATGCTGTGGCCGATCACCACCACCGGTTGCCCGGCGTGGTGGCCGGACGCGGCGACACCCGCGGCCACCTGCGCCGCATAGGCTGCCAGCAGGGCCTGCGAGCTTGCCGAGGCGTCGCCGCTCGCCGCCAGCCGGACGACAAGGTGGCGCCATCCTGGCAGGTGCAGCGCCGCAAGGAGCGGCTGCCAGGTCTCGGGGCCGTCGAGGTAGCCGTGCACGAAGACCAGCAGGCCCTTGCCGGCGCCGGCTTGCGTCGCCTCCGGATGCGTCATTGCAGTGGGATCCATGGGCGCTCCGGACATCATCGTTGCGACAAGTGCTCGGCAAACCAGTCGCGCGCGGCGGTGCTGGAGTGCTCGAACTCGCCCTGGTAGGCGTCGAAGTGACCGCCCTTGATCATCTTGAGCCGCTTGGGTTCCAGCKCGCGTTCGTAGCCGGCGAGCGCGAGGTCCGTCGGCGTGATCACGTCGTTGTCGGCCACCACCATCAGCAGCGGCTTGGGCGCGATGCGGGAGATCCAGTGCCAGGGCTCGTACATCTGCGCCATGCGGGTGGAGCGGATGGTGACGTACTCGCTGTCTTCCACGCCGTCGGGCGTGTGGAATGCATCGTGGAAATCGATCATGTCCTGCGAGCGATAAGCCGCGCGCACGGACATATCGGTGCTGACCACCCGCTGCCGCATGGGCGGCTCGCCGCGCAGCTGCGCGCGGTCGTCGTCGTTGAACAGCGCCTGCTGCGCCGGCCGTATCTCGGCGGACACGCGCCGCAGGCTCTGTTCGTAGCCGCTCATCAGCGGCACCTGTGCCACGACCGTGCGGATGCGCGAATCGGTGGCGCCCAGGACGATGGCATGGCCGCCCGCGTAGCTGGTCCCCCACACGCCGATCCGCGATGTGTCGACGCCAGGCAAGGATTCCAGGTACGAGACGACGCGCCGCCAGTCCGCGATCTGTTGCCACGGATCGATATCGCCGCGCACGGCGCCGCCGCTGAGCGCGAAGTTGCGGTGGTCGTGCACGATGACGATGAATCCCGCCGCGGCGAAGCGCTCGGCGTACTGTTGCAGGCCGCGGTACTTGATGCCCGAGAAGCCGTGGGCCATCGTGATCGCGGGGAACGGGCCGGTGCCCGCGACGGGGCGGAATACCCAGGCGTGGAGATTGACGTCGTCCCCGACCGGGACATAGTGTTCTTCGGGTTGCATGGTGTGCATGGCTTGGACCGGGGGAAGGCTAGGGAAACCTAGGGAAGGCTGTGGAAGGCTGGGGRGGGCGCTCTACTGCCCGCTGAATTCGATGGCGGGGCGCGCGGCACCCGACTCGAAGGCCTGGGTGGCCGACGCCACGCCGCGCCGCACGTCGTCCGTCGTCAACAGCACCGAGACGTGTTCGATCATGGCTTCGTCCGCCGCGCGCACGCCACCGGCCGACCACGCGGCGAGGATCGCCTTGGTGACGGCGTGCGCGCGGGTGGGGCCGGCGGCCAGCTTCGCCGCGCAGTCGAAGGCGGCATCGCTCAGTTCCGCGTCCGGCACGACCCTGGCCACGATGTTCATGGCCTTGGCCTCGCCCGCGCCGATTTCCTCGGACAGGATCACCAGCCGGCTGGCCACCGCGCGGCCGGCGCGCTCGGCGATGCGCTGCACGCCGCCGGCCAGCGGCGCCACGCCCAGCGTGGCTTCGGAGAAGCGGAAGCGCGCGGATTCGGCGGCGATGATGATGTCCGTATGCAGGGCGAGTTCGAAGCCGCCACCGAACGCGCGGCCGTGCACCTGCGTCACCGTCGGGATCGAGAGCGACTCGATCATGTTCAGCACGCCGTTGGAGAAGCCAAAGCGCTCGCGCCGCTCGGCGTGGGTCTTCAGGTCGGGCMATTCGCGGAAATCGCCGCCCTGGCAGAAGTCGTCGCCGTTGCCCCGGAACAGGATGCAGCGGGCGCCTTCGCGCACGCCGCGGCGCACCGCCTGGTCGAGCTGCGTGAACAGGGGCCGCGTCAGGCGGTTCTGCGGCGCGCGGTTGAGCGTCACGATGGCGACGTTCTGCTTCAGTTCGTAGAGAACGATGTCGGATGGTTGCGATGTCATGTCGTGTTCCTTAAGCGGTTTCCCAGATGTCGTCCAGCGCGTCGCGGTCGGTCAGCAGGCTGGCGAGCGCGAGGATGCGCCACCCCTGCGCGGTGCGATGGATCTCGAAATGGACGGCACGCCGCTCGATCTCCGATTCGTCCGCGCGGCGGCGGGACCAGATCACGTCGATGGAGCCTGCGTTGCTGTTGTAGCCGACCACCTTGCGGTMGAGGATCGTCGTGTGGGTATAGTGCTGCGCCTGCAGCGGGTCCTGGTTGGCCCGCAGCAGCCTGATGACGTCGTCGCCGGTCATMAGGCAAGTGGTCATGTTGACGGAGGCCGCATGCAGCGGGTATCCCCAGTAATCGAGGATGCCGTCGACGCTGTCGGAGGGGTTCGCACCCATGCCGATCCAGGCGGGCAGGTAGATGTCGAAGAACCACTCGCTGATTTCCTGTGCCGCGGTTTGCGCGGGAACGGTCTGCGCGATGCGCTGTGCTGTCGTCATKGCTGTCTCGTGTCTGGTCATGGTCATGCGGCGGGATCAGTCGAGCGTTGCGCCGGATTGCTTCACGAGGCCCTTCCACAGCGGAAGCTCGCGCTGGTACGTGGCGGCGAAATCCGCGGGACCGAGGTAGCTGGGCGCCCATCCAAGATCCTTGATGCGCTGCTGCACATCGGGCAGGCTGAGCGCGGCCCGGACTTCGTCGGAGATACGCTGGACGACCGCCTTCGGCGTGGCCGCTGGCGCGGACAGCCCGATCCACCCCACCGCGCGGAAGATCTGGTCGTCGAAGCCGGCCTCGACCAGGGTCGGGATCTTCGGCAGCGAACCGATGCGCGTGGTGCCCGTGACGCCGATCGCCTTCACGCGGCCGGCCGAGATGAATTGCCCCGCCTGCACGGTGGTCGCGAAGGACATCGGCAAGTTGCCGCCGACCAGGTCCTGCAGCATCGGCACTTCGCCGCGATACGCCACGTGCGTCATGTCGGCGCCGACGATCTCGCTCAGATGGCTGGCCGTCAGGTGCGCCACTGTGCMGATGCCCCATGAGCCGTACGACAGCTTGCCCTTGTTCGCCGTCAGGTATTTGCGCAGCTCCGCGCCATTGCTGGCCGGCACGTTGGCATTCACCAGCAGCACGAGGGGCGAGTCCGCGACCTTGGCGACCAGGACCAGGTCCTTCTGCGAGTCGTAGGGCAGCTTCTTGAACAGGTACTGGTTGATCATCAGCTGCGAGCTCAGCGCGAGCGAGAGCGTGTAGCCATCGCCGGGCGACTTGGCGACCGCATCCACGCCGATCGTTCCCGAGCCGCCCGAGCGGTTGTCGACGATGACCGGCTGGCCAAGGCGCGGCGACATCTTCTCGGCCAGCGTGCGCGCGACGATGTCCGCGGCGCCGCCGGCGGCGAATGGCACGATGATCCGGATCGGCTTCTGCGGATAGGTCTGCGCTTGCGCGGGGCACAGCGCGCCGGCGAGCGCGAGTGCCGCCGCGCCGGCGGCGCCCCTGAGGAATTGCGTACGGTGCATGGCTTGTCTCCTTTGTTTTTTTATGGGGTCACATCCAGCTGAGCGTCTGGCCGCCGTCGACCGGGATGACGGCACCGGTGATGTAGCGGCTCGCATCCGACGCCAGCAGCAAGGTGATGCCGTCGAGGTCGTCCATCTCGCCGAAGCGCCGCATGGGAATGCGCTTGCCGATGGCTTCCTCGAAGCCGTGTTCCTGGAACTTGCCGTGCATGTCGGTGCGGAAATTGCCGGGCGCGAGCGCATTGACCCGGACCCCGCGGCTACCGAGTTCGAGCGCCATGATGTGCGTGAGGTGGACCAGCCCGGCCTTGGAGGCACCATAGCTGGCGAGCTGGCCGCTGGCGCGCAGCCCGGCCGAGGAGGTCACGTTGATGATGGAGCCGGTCTTGCGGGCGGCCATCGAGCGGGCAGCTTCCTGCGCCACGAGGAAGGCGCCCTTCAGGTTCGTATCGAAGATGCGCGCCACCTCGGCGGGGTCCTGGTCGACAAAGCGCTCGATGTAGATGATCCCGGCGTTGTTGAAGAGGATGTCGATGGGCTGTCCGAGCGCCGCCTGCGCTTCGGCCCATGCCGGCGCGATGGTCTCGGGCACGGTGACATCCAGGTTCACCGCGCAGCTTCGATGGCCCTGCCCGGCGAGCGCCTTCACGGCGTCCTGCAGCCGGTCGGCACGCCGTGCCCCCAAGGCGACGGCGGCGCCCGCCGCGGCGAGCACCTGGGCGACATGCAGCCCGATGCCGCTCGAAGCCCCGGCGACAAATGCTGCCTTCMCGCTCAGATCGAACATGACTGGTACGTTGTTCATTTCCACACCTCGATTCGAATAGTCCGGCACCAACGGTGGCGCCGTGTCTCCTGTCGCCCCGCCGGAACAGGCACGGCAGCGAGCGCTTCGCCGGAACCTGGCCTGCGTGCCAAATCCAGAGCAACTGCGGAACAATGTACTGCACAGCAGTTTTCATATCAAGAAAAAGACTGTGTTTGCGGAACAAAGTTTAAAAGCGTTTCGCTATGCAGTTCAAATTGAGTTAAGAGTGATGATAATGCCGCTTTTATGGGCAATGTCCGCCGATCCGGTGGCGGGCAGGCGGACAGGAGGGGGCGTGATCTGTTTTCTTGCGGCGCGGGCGTGGCGCGTGCCCGTCCGCACGGCGGCGGGGGCCCGGGAGACGTCAGGAGATATCCGGGCTAGTGCGGCCTGATGCGGGCTGGCGTGGGGTTGTGCGGGGGGAGTGCGCGTGGCGAGTGCGCGGGATGGTGCGGAAGGTGGTGCGGAAGGTKGTGCGGAAGGTAGGGCGGAGAGTAGCGCGGGGGCGTACGGAAACCGGCGCCATGGCGCGCGGGATGTCCCATCCCACGCGCCATGGCCGGCCAGGGGGTATGGCTTACCTGGGCTGCTCGACCACCMTCAGATAGGGCTTGAGCGTCTTGAACCCTTGCGGGTACTTCTTCTTGGCGTCTTCGTCCGACACCGAGGTGGGGATGATGACGTCCTCGCCCGGCTTCCAGTTCACCGGCGTGGCCACCGTGTGCTTGGCGTTGAGCTGGACCGAATCCAGCAGCCGCATGACCTCGTCGAAGTTGCGCCCGGAGCTCATCGGGTAGATCAGCATCGCCTTGACCTTCTTGTCCGGGCCGATGATGAAGACCGAGCGCACGGTGGCATTGTCCACCGCGGTGCGCGGCGCGGCGCCGCTGGCATTCGGGTGGATCATGTCGTACAGCTTGGCCACGTTGAGGTCGGCGTCGCCGATGACGGGATAGTTGAGCGCGTGCCCCTGGGTTTCTTCGATGTCCTTGGCCCAGGCGTGGTGATCGCTGACAGGATCCACGCTCAGGCCGACGACCTTGGTGTTGCGCTTGTCGAACTCGGGTTTCAGCTTTGCGAGGTAGCCCAGTTCGGTGGTGCAGACAGGGGTGAAGTCCTTCGGGTGGGAGAAGAGGATGGCCCAACCGTCACCAATCCACTCGTGAAAAGTGAGTTTCCCTTCGGTGGTGTCCGCGGTGAAATCGGGCGCCACGTCACCAATGCGAATCGACATGCTGAGCCTCCGTATCTTTGGGTTTGGGGAATCCGCMAGGCCGTCATGGCCAGGTGAGCGCAGTGCAGATGAAATTCATGGCGGAACCTGCACGGGAAATATATGCGTTCCGGAGCGATCCACAAAGGGTTCGCTGTGGCCCATGCGATATTGGCCGGTCTGGCTGGGGGCGCGCGGGGCGGGGGCGCGCGGCCTTGCCGCATGCCGTTGTTTCAAGATTGGAACAGCAAGGGGGGAGGGCCTGCGGGCTGGCATGGGTCGCGGCCGGTGCGTGAGCGGATGTGATGGGGGCTTTGCAATCGCCGGCGCGGTGGCGCCGGCTTTCCTGTCGGGCGCGTGGCGAGCGCGTCGCGCCTGCGGCGCCGGTCGCAGGCGAGGCCGCCTGCCGGCGGCATCGGCTTCCCTGCCTCAGGCGTCCACCAGCACCTCGAAGCCGCCAAAGATCATCCGCTTGCCATCGAACGGCATCTCGCCCTGCATCTTCAGGCGCGGGTCTTCCATGGCGGCTTTCATGCCGGCGTCGCGGGTCTTGCGGTCGGGCCACGTGATCCAGGAGAAGACGACGGCTTCGTCGTCCTTGCGCTGGACGGCCATGCTGAACGAAGTGACCTTCCCTTCGGGCACGTCGTCGCCCCAGCATTCGACCAGGGACAGCGCGCCGTTTTCCTTGAAGACCACGCCGGCCGCCTGGGCCATCTTCTTGTAGGTCTCGCGGTTGGCGATGGGGACGGGAACGACAAATCCATCGATGTATGCCATGTCTGATCTCCTTTGGTCGTCGAAAAGGGGGGCGGGCGCGTTGCGCGCCGCTACCAGGACGACGATTCAGTCTGGCCGGGATCGACGGCGGTCGCGGGATTTTTTTTGGGCGCGCGGCCTCGGGTGGCGCGAACGGCATGTTGCGTTTTCCAGGCTTGCGCTCATGGGCCGTGACAGGCACGCCACTGCGCGAGCCGCTTAGCCAAGCGGCAGCAGGTCGCGGAACGAATTCTCGATATGCGTGACCAGGGAAKGGCTGGCCATGCCGCCCAGCACCTGCCGGAAGTCTTCGAATGCCTGCTCGACGGCGGCGCGATCCGTGGCTTCGACAAGCCGGGTGCGGATGGGATGGTCCATGGTGCCGAAGCTGCGCGCCATGACGTCCATCAGGTACATCCGCGCCGCCGCAAGCGAGCGCTTTGCGCCGGCTTCGGCGGGAGGCGCGGCGGGCGATGGCGCGGGCTCTTGCATTGGCGCTTGTACCGGCGCTTGCTCTGGCGCTTGCTCTGGCGCCGGCGCCCCTCGTGCCGCGCCGGCGACCGCGGCCGCGACCTGGATCAGGCCGCCTTCGAGCAGTTGCGTGACGGCGCTGGCTTCGAGCCCGAGCTGCGCGGCCCGGCTGACCATGTCGGCCATGCTGGTGCGGCCATCGACCATGATCAGCAGCGCGCGGCTGCGCCGGTCGAGCGGCCCGCTTCGTTGTMCGATCGCTTCGCGACCTGCCTGCGTTTTTTCCAGCAGCCCAACCAGACCTTGCATGGCTCGTCCTCCCCGGGGTCGGGCCGAGCCTAGTGCGGCCAGGTTACAGCAGCATGACAGCACGGCGGCATGCGCCGCGTGCCTCGCCGCCGGCCGGCCGCACGAGGGAGCGTGACTTCCGGGGGCGTGGCAGGTCAGCCGGCGCTCAGCGCGTGCCCAGGCGCCACAAGGAGGTCACCTCGGCCGCGCGTGCCGTATGCAGCGCATCTGCCTGGTCGGTGGTCTTCGGGTGGCGCGGCTTGACTTCCAGGCGGCCCAGCATCTTCAGCCCGGCCTCATCGATCCAGCCCAGCAGCGTTTCGCGCGTGCGCAGGCCCAGGTGCTCGGCCAGGTCGGAAAGCAGCAGCCAGCCTTCGCCGCCGGGTTCGAGGTGGTCGGCCAGGCCGGCCAGGAAGCCCTTGAGCATCTGGCTGTCCGGGTCGTACACGGCATGTTCGATCGGCGAGTTGGCGCGCGCCGGGACCCAGGGCGGGTTGCAGACCACCAGCGGGGCGCGCCCTTCGGGGAAGAGGTCGGCCTTGACGATCTCCACCTGGCGGTCCAGGCGCAGGCGCTGGATGTTCTCGCTGGCGCAGGCCAGGGCGCGCGGGTCCTGGTCGGTGGCAATCACGCGCTTGACGCCGCGCTGGGCCAGCAGGGCGGCCAGCACGCCGGTGCCGGTGCCGATGTCGAAGGCGAGTTCGGTGGCCTTGGCCKGGAGCTGGGCCTTGGCGACCAGGTCGATGTACTCGCCGCGCACCGGGGAGAACACGCCGTAGTAGGGGTAGATGCGCTCGCCCAGGGCGGGGATCTCTACGCCCTTCTTGCGCCATTCGTGCGCGCCGATCAGGCCGAGCAGTTCGCGCATGGTGGCCACGTAGGGGGCATCGACCTCGCCGTGGGCTTCGCGGCAGGCCTCGGTCACGTCGGGTGCGCGGCGCAGGGGCACGCTGTGGTCGGCCTCGAAGGGCAGCAGCAGCATGCCGAGCGTGCGGGCGCGCTGCGACTGGGCCTGGCGGTGCAGGTGGAAGGCCTCGGTGGGGGTGGGCTTGGCCTGGGCTTTGGCGTTCCGGTGCGCCTTCTTGGGCTTGTCGGCGCGGCGGGCCAGGGCTTGCAGCAACTGGCGCGCGTTCTKGAAGTCGCCGCGCCAGAGCAGGCCGGTGCCCTCGCAGGCCAGGCGGTAGGCGKTGTCGGCGGAGGTGGTGTCGTCGGCGATGACCACGCGCTTGGGCGGGGGCATATTGGATTCGGAGCGCCAGTTGGCACTGCGTTCTTCGCCGTCTTCGGTCCAGTGGATCTTGCTTTGTTCTTGGTTCGTCATATTGGTTTCAGGCCAGTTCAGTGGGCCGGCTCCGCATGGCGGGCGGGCAGGGCGCGCCAGGCCGGGGCGCGCCGTCGGCATCGGACAKGCCGATGCCTTGTAAAAAATCAGAGTTCGTAGGCTTCGTGGTCGCCGGACATGGCCTGTTCCACCAGCTTGCGGTTCAGCGTGGGGGAGAACAGTTCAATAAAGGTATACACAAAGCTGCGCAGGTAGGCACCCTGCTTGACTGCCAGATGCGTCACATTGGTGCCGAACAGATGGCCGGCGGGGATGCCGCGCAGGTTGCGGTCGCGCTCGGCATCGTAGGCCAGCCCGGCCACGATGCCCACGCCCAGGCCGATCTCGACATAGGTCTTGATGACGTCGGCGTCGATGGCTTCGAGCACGATGTCCGGCTGCAGGTGGCGCAGCTCGAAGGCCTTGTTGATCTTGGGGCGGCCGGCGAAGTTGAGGTCGTAGGTGATGATGGGGTAGGCCATCAGGTCTTCCAGCGCCAGGTGCTTCTTTTCCAGCAACGGATGGTCAGGTGGCGTCACCACCACATGTTGCCATTGGTGACCGGGCAGCGAGACCAGGTTCTTGTCCTCGGAGATCCCCTCGGTGGCGATGCCGATGTCGGCCTGGTCGTGCAGCACCATGTCGGCAATCTGGCTGGGATTGCCCTGTTGTATGGAAAKGCGCACTTTCGGGTAGCGCTTGGTAAACTCGGCGATCACCCGCGGCAGGGCGTAGCGCGCCTGGGTATGGGTGGTGGCGATGGTGAAGTTGCCCTGGTCCTGCGCGGCGTAGTCCTTGCCCACCCGCTTGAGGCTCTCCACCTCCTGCAGGATCTTCTCCACTGACTCCAGGATGCGGCGGCCGGGCTCCGTCAGGCTGCGGATGCGCTTGCCGTGGCGGGTAAAGATATCCACCCCGAGTTCTTCCTCGAGCTCGATGATGGCCTTGGAAACACCTGGTTGTGATGTGTAGAGCGCTTTTGCGGCTTCGGTCAGGTTGTAGTTCTGACGTACTGCCTCACGCACAAAGCGGAACTGGTGCAGATTCATATAACTGGGTTCGTATAAACAAACAACTTCTTATTAGTTTGAGATATGAGGCCAGTTTATTACGATTCTCGAACTTTGTTAATGAACGGTCGGATTCTCCGCGCGTGGGCCTGCTTCCTGGCTCCCCCCGGAATACCGGCCGGCACGTGAGTCCTCCATGTCCCTTGCCTATACCGTTTCCGGTCTGCTAGTAGGCGTCCTCGTCGGTCTGACGGGCGTGGGCGGGGGCTCGCTCATGACGCCGCTGCTGACGCTGCTGTTCGGCTTCTCGCCGGCCACGGCGGTCGGTACCGACCTGGCCTTCGCCGCCATCACCAAGGGGTTCGGCACGCTGGCGCATCGCGCCCACGGCCACGTGCAGTGGCAGGTGGTGCGCCGCCTGTGCATCGGCAGCCTGCCGGCCGCGGTGGCGGCCATCCTGGTGCTCAAGAGCGCCGGCGAACTCGACGCGCAGTGGCTGCACGCGATCCGCCTGACGATCGGCGTGTCGGTGATCCTGACGGTGCTGTCGCTGCTGTTCCGCAAGCAGATGCTGGGCTGGCTGGCCCGCAACCCGCGCTTCCAGCTCGAAGGCCGCGCCCAGGCCATCGCCACCGTGCTGGTGGGCGCCGTGATCGGCGTGCTGGTGACGGTGTCCTCGATCGGCGCCGGCGCCGTGGGCGCCACGCTGATCCTGCTGCTCTACCCMAAGATGAAGCCGGCCGAAGTGGCGGGCACCGATATCGCCTACGCCGTGCCGCTGACGGCGCTGGCCGGGCTGGGCCATGTGTGGCTCGGCACCGTGAACTGGACCCTCTTGCTGTCGCTGCTGGTGGGCTCGATCCCCGGCATCTGGCTGGGCGCGCAATTGTCGCGGGCGCTGCCCGAACGGCTGGTGCGCGCCGCGCTGGCAACCACGCTGACGCTGGTCGCCATCAAGCTCGTCTCCTGAATTCAACGCATACCGAATACTGAACGGACCCACACCATGTATCAGTACGACCAATACGACCAGCGCATCGTCAACGAACGCGTCGCCCAGTTCCGTGACCAGGTGCGCCGCCGCCTGTCCGACGAACTGACCGAGGAAGAATTCCTGCCGCTGCGCCTGCAGAACGGCCTGTACATGCAGCGCCATGCCTACATGCTGCGCGTGGCGATTCCGTACGGCCTGCTGTCGAGCAAGCAGATGCGCATGCTGGGCCATATCGCGCGGACCTATGACCGCGGCTACGGCCACTTCTCCACCCGCCAGAACATCCAGTACAACTGGATGGAGCTCGAGCGCGTGCCCGACGTGCTGGCCGACCTGGCCAGCGTGGAAATGCACGGCATCCAGACTTCCGGCAACTGCGTGCGCAATATCACCACCGACCACTTCGCCGGCGTGGCGCCGGACGAATCGGTGGACCCGCGCGTGCTGGCCGAGCTGCTGCGCCAGTGGAGCACGTTCCAGCCGGAATTCGCCTTCCTGCCGCGCAAGTTCAAGATCGCCATCTCGGCTTCGGCCGACGACCGCGCCGTGGTGCAGATGCACGATATCGGCATCTACGCCTACCGCAATGCCGAAGGACAGACGCGCCTGCGCATCCTGGCCGGCGGCGGCCTGGGCCGCACCCCGATCCTGGGTTCGGTGATCAAGGAAGACCTGCCCTGGCAGCACCTGCTGTCGTACGTGGAATCGGCCATTCGCGTGTACAACCGCTATGGCCGCCGCGACAACAAGTACAAGGCGCGCATCAAGATCCTGGTGAAGGCCATCGGCGCGGAGAAGTTCGCGCAGGAAGTCGAGGAAGAATGGCAGCACAGCAAGGATGGTCCCGCCACCATCACGCAGGCCKAGTTCGACCGCGTGGCGCAGTACTTCGCGCCGCCCGCCTATGACAAGCTGGCCGACACCGATGCTTCGTACGAGAAGCAMCTGCTGGAAGACAAGGCCTTCGCCCGCTGGGTGAGCCGCAGCGTGCATGCGCACAAGGTGCCGGGCTACGCCGCGGTGACCCTGTCGACCAAGCCGGGCCCGGTGTCCCCCCCGGGAGACGCCACCGATGCGCAGATCGACCTGGTGGCCGATCTGGCCGACMGTTACGGCTACGGCGAACTGCGCGTGGCGCACGAGCAGAACCTGGTGCTGCCGGACGTGCGCAAGCGCGACCTGTTCGCGCTCTGGCAGGAAGCCAGGAAGGCTGGCCTGGCCACCGCCAACATCGGCCTGCTGACCGACATCATCGCCTGCCCGGGCGGGGATTTCTGCTCGCTGGCCAACGCCAAGTCGATCCCCATCGCGCTGGCCATCCAGGAGCKCTTCGACGACCTGGACTACGTGCACGACCTGGGCGAAGTCACGCTGAACATCTCGGGCTGCATCAACGCCTGCGGCCACCACCACGTTGGCAATATCGGCGTGCTCGGCGTGGATAAGGACGGCGAGGAGTGGTACCAGGTGACCCTCGGCGGCGCGCAAGGCAACAAGAGCGCCATCGGCAAGGTGATCGGCCCGTCGTTCAAGGCCGAGGAAATG
Organism: Cupriavidus sp. 05T41; assembly: GCF_056396525.1. Taxonomy (NCBI): domain Bacteria; kingdom Pseudomonadati; phylum Pseudomonadota; class Betaproteobacteria; order Burkholderiales; family Burkholderiaceae; genus Cupriavidus; species Cupriavidus sp. 05T41. The sequence goes on along the minus strand of NZ_JBFTLQ010000098.1, from coordinate 5,404 downwards.
CCCGACGTGGTGTCGCGCATCATCGACACCTTCGTGGCCAACCGCCATGAGGACGAACGCTTTATCGACGTGCTGGGCCGCATCGGCATCGCACCGTTCAAGGAACGGGTGTACGCCGACAAGCAGCGCGAACGCGCCGAAGCCTGAGCACCGGAGAAACAAGACATGGCAAAGATCATTCAACTGCAACGCGGCGAGCAAGGCGCCAACCCCACGCCGGTCATCATCGACGATGCCTGGACCGTGCTGCGCGGCGCCGAGGGCCAGCCCGTGACCGACGAGCAGGTCGCTGCCGCCGCCCAGGGCAAGGACGCGGTGCTGTTCCCGCTGACCGCCTGGCTGGCGCACAAGGACGGCGTGCTGGCCGGCCGCGCGGCCGGCATCACCGGCGTCTGGCTGGCGCCCGAAGACGAGCCGGCCGATGCGCAGGCAGCCTTCGACAACGTGTCCGTGGTGGCGGTGGACTTCCCCGTGTTCCGCGATGGCCGTGGCTTCTCCACCGCCTACCTGCTGCGCACGCGCTACCACTGGGCCGGCCAGCTGCGCGCCATCGGCGACGTGCTGCGMGACCAGCTCAACTTCATGAAGCGCTGCGGCTTCGATACCTTCGCCGTGCGCGCCGACAAGAACATCGAGGACGCCATCAAGGGCTTCACGGAATTCACCGTGGCGTACCAGGCATCGGTGGACGAGCCGCTGCCGCTGTTCCGTCGCAACCGTGCCGAAGCGCTGGGCAGGGAAACGGCATGAGCGAGATCTCCATTGCCAGCGTGCCGGTGACCGTGCTGTCGCCGCTCGCCGCCGCGCCCGACGCGCCGGTCTCCGGACTGCGCCCGCCGGCGCTGTGGACGGCGCCGGAATACACCGGCAGCGTGGCCGATCTCGAGGCCAAGGAACGCGAGCTGGGCCTGCGCCTGGCCGGCATTGCCGGGCGTTTCTTCCGCGCGCGCTTTGCCTCCAGCCTGGCTGCCGAGGACATGGTGGTGACCGACGCGATCCTGCGCGGCTCCGAAGCCGTGCGCGCCGGCATCCGCGTGTTCACGCTGCAGACCGGCCGCCTGCACGCCGAGACGCTGGCGGTGCTGGATGCGGTCAAGGCGCACTATGGCTACGACATCGAACAGTTCACGCCGGACCCCGAGGCCATTGCGAACTACCTGAAGAACCACGGGCTGAACGCTTTCTACGACAGCGTGGACCTGCGCAAGAGCTGCTGCGGCATCCGCAAGGTGGAGCCGCTGAACCGAGCGCTGTCCCATGCCGATGCCTGGCTCACGGGCCAGCGCCGCGAACAGGCGGCGACGCGCTCGGAGCTGCCCTTCGAGGAAACCGACGAAGCACGCGGCATCCCCAAGTTCAACCCGCTGGCCGACTGGTCCGAAGCCGAGGTGTGGGCTTACCTGAAGCGCCACGACGTGCCGGTCAACGCGCTGCATGCCAAGGGCTACCCCAGCATCGGCTGCGAGCCTTGTACGCGTGCGGTGCGCGCTGGCGAGGACGTGCGTGCGGGACGGTGGTGGTGGGAGAGCAAGGACTCGAAAGAGTGCGGGCTTCACGAACAGAACATCAAGCATTGAGGCCAAGAACGACATGGGCATCATGAACGAACTGAAGGGCGCGCCGGACGTGGCCCACCTGCTGCAAGTGCAGAACGACCACCTCGACAAGCTCGAGGCGGAATCCATCTACATCATCCGCGAGGTGGTGGCCGAGTGCCGCAACCCGGCCCTGCTGTTCTCGGGCGGCAAGGACTCCATCGTCATGCTGCACCTGGCGCTCAAGGCCTTCCGCCTGGGCGACCGCAAGACCGAGCTGCCGTTCCCGCTGGTGCATATCGACACCGGCCACAACTACCCGGAAGTCATCAGCTTCCGCGACCAGCGCGTGGCCGAGCTCGGCGCGCGCCTGGTGGTGGGCCATGTGGAAGACTCCATCAAGCGCGGCACGGTGCGCCTGCGCAAGGAAACCGACTCGCGCAACGCGGCCCAGGCCGTGACGCTGCTGGAAACCATCGAGGCGCACAAGTATGACGCGCTGATGGGCGGCGCCCGCCGCGACGAAGAGAAGGCGCGCGCCAAGGAACGCATCTTCTCGTTCCGCGACGAGTTCGGCCAGTGGGACCCGAAGGCCCAGCGCCCCGAACTGTGGAGCCTGTACAACGCCCGCATGGCGGCCGGCGAACAGATGCGCGTGTTCCCCATCTCCAACTGGACCGAGCTGGACGTGTGGCAGTACATCGCCCGCGAAGAGCTGGCGCTRCCGCCGATCTACTACGCGCACGAGCGCGAAGTGGTGCGCAAGAACGGCCTGCTGGTGCCGGTCACGCCGATCACCCCGAAGCAGGCTGGCGACGTGAGCGARGTGCTCTCCGTGCGCTTCCGCACCGTCGGCGACATCAGCTGCACCTGCCCGGTGGCCAGCGTGGCGGCCTCGCCGATSGAGATCATTGCCGAGACSGCGGTGACCGAGATCACCGAGCGCGGCGCCACCCGSATGGACGACCAGACSAGCGARGCSTCGATGGAGCGCCGCAAGAAGGAAGGCTACTTCTGACACCGGACGCCTATGCGGGCACATCGCGTCGTAGCGCGGGTGCTCGTGTACCGATGTACACGTCGCCCCCGCGCGCCAAGCGCTGCCTCCCGCATCTGCGCCGGAGCGAGCGCCCCGGGGGAACAAAGGATCTGATTATGAGCACCCAAGCATCACACCAAGGCCTGCTGCGCTTCATCACCGCCGGTTCGGTCGACGATGGCAAGAGCACGCTGATCGGCCGCCTGCTGTACGACAGCAAGGCGGTATTGTCGGACCAGCTGACCGCGCTGACCCGCGCCAAGAACAAGCGCACCGCTGGCGAGCAGATCGATTTCTCGCTGCTGACCGACGGCCTCGAGGCCGAGCGTGAGCAGGGCATCACCATCGACGTGGCGTACCGCTACTTCTCCACCGCGCGCCGCAAGTTCATCATCGCGGATACGCCGGGGCACGAGCAGTACACCCGCAACATGGTGACCGGCGCGTCCACCGCGCATGCCGCCATCGTGCTGGTCGACGCCACCCGCGTGACCGTGAACGACGGCCGCGCCGAGCTGCTGGCCCAGACCAAGCGCCATTCGGCCATCCTCAAGCTGCTGGAGATCCAGCACGTGATCGTGGCCATCAACAAGATKGACCTGGTCGAGTTCAGCGAGCAGCGTTTCGACGAGATCCGCAACGCCTACACCGAGCTGGCTGGCCAGCTGGGCCTGAAGGACGTGCGCTACGTGCCGGTGTCGGCCCTGCGCGGCGACAATATCGTGCACGCCAGCCAGGCCATGCCGTGGTACGCGGGCGAGCCGCTGCTGCCGCTGCTCGAAGCGCTGCCGGTGGAAGAACCCGCGCCCGAAGGCGACGCCGCGCTGCGTTTCCCGGTGCAACTGGTGATCCGCCAGGATGGCGCCCAGGCCGACGATTTCCGCGGCTACGCGGGCCGTGTCGAGGCCGGCACCGTGCGCGTGGGCCAGAAGCTGCGTGTGCTGCCGGTCAACCGCGAAGCGGTGGTGGCCGAGGTGCTGACGCCCAATGGCGTGGCCGAATCGGCCAGTGTGGGCGAGACCGTCACGGTGCGCCTGACCGAAGACGTGGATGTATCACGCGGTGATATGTTCGTCGCCGCCACCGCGGACAGCGTATCGGCCAAGAAGCTGACCGCCGACCTGTGCTGGTTCGACGACGAATCGCTCAATCCGGCGCGCAAGTACGTGCTCAAGCACACCACGGCCAGCGTGTTCGCGCGCGTGTCGTCGGTGGACCGCGTGCTGGACGTGCACACGCTGTCGCACGAGACCGGCCGCCACGACATTCGCCTCAACGATATCGGCTCCGTGCAGCTCTCGCTGCAGAAGCCCATCGTCTGCGATGTCTACGGCGACAACCCAGCCACCGGCGCCTTCGTGCTGATCGACGAGGCGACCAACCACACCGTCGCCGCTGGCATGATCCGTGCATTCGCCTGAGGCGTATGCAACAAGCGAGCGAAGGCTAAGGAGCAAGGCATGGGCAAGGTCTACCTGATCGGCGCGGGTCCCGGCGCTGCGGACCTCATAACGGTGCGCGGTGCACGACTTTTGGGCGAAGCCCAGGTGGTGCTGCACGATGCGCTGGTGTCGCCCGAGATGCTGGCGTGGTGCCCGCAGGCCCAGCTTGTCGAAGTGGGCAAGCGCTGCGGCCAGCGTTCCACCGCGCAGTTGTTCATCAACCGCCAGATCGTCGACATGGCCGGCAAGCATGAGCGCGTGGTGCGCCTCAAGGGCGGCGACCCCATGCTGTTCGGCCGTGCCGACGAGGAACTGCAGGCGCTCGAAGCCGCCGGCATCGAGTACGAGATCGTGCCCGGCATCACCGCCGCGCTGGCGGCGGCCTCCGCCATCCGCAAGCCGCTGACCAAGCGTGGCGTGGCGCGCAGCGTCGCCTTCGCCACCCAGAGCAAGGCCGCCGATACGATCGACGTGGAAGCCGATGTGAAGGCCGATACGCTCGTGTATTACATGGGGCGCGACCAGGCGGCATCGATTGCCGCCCAATTGATCGCCCACGGCAAGCCGGCTTCGACGCCTGCCTGGGTGGTCGAGGCCGCAACGTCCGCACGCCAGCGTAGCCGTGAATTCACCCTGCGCCAGATGGCGGCGGGCGAAGCGGCGGCCTGGATCGACCCGGCACAGCCTAGTCTGTTGATGATCGGGGAAGCGCTGGGAGCGCGGCGGACCGAAGGATTGCCGGCTGAGGCTGTTGAAGGGATGACGCGGGCGGCATGAGGGGGATGGGTTATGTTTGAGTGTGAATCAACTTCAAAAGCTTGAATTTAACGTCAAAGTCGGCTTCGACGACAAAGTCAAAGTCAAAGTCAAAGACAGAGTCAACATCAAAGTCAAAGGCTTTCGCGCCCCCGGCGCGACCTACTTTCTTTTGTCCGAAAAGAAAGTAGGCCAAGAAAGCGGACTCCTGGCCGGAGGGGCAGAAGAATCCAGGGGTGACGGGATTTGCGGATTCGTGGTGGGCGTGTCGGTTCTGCTGGGATCTGCCGGTACCGGCGCTGACGGCCACTACACCGCGAAAGGTGCTGGATTCGTGGTGATGCCCCTGATCGCTGGCGCTCTGCCAGTTCGGGCATCTGCCGTTACCGGCTCGGGCGGCCACGGCATGGCACCGGCACTGGTTTCGTAGTGGGCGTGGTGGATCCGGCGCCGGTGCATTGGGTTTCGGTGTTGGGCGGCCACGATATGGCACCCTCGGTGCCTAATAGCGCCAGCTTCAGAAGTGAGCCGGCACATTTGCGTACCGGTCCACMGCGCCCACCACGAAAACACGAGGGTGCCATGTCGGGGCCGCCCGAGCCGGTAGCGGCAGCAGCTTGAATGGCCTGGGC
>NZ_JBFTLQ010000097.1:0-25098 GCF_056396525.1 Cupriavidus sp. 05T41 | reverse complement strand
CTCGCCCATCGAGCCAAGATGCACCGGCATGTGCGGCGCGTTGGCGATCAGGTTGCCGTCGGCGTCGAAGATGGCGCAGGAGAAGTCGAGCCGCTCCTTGATGTTGACCGAGTAGGCGGTGTTCTGCAGCCGCTGCCCCATCTGCTCGGCGATCGACATGAACAGGTTGTTGAAGACCTCCAGCATGACCGGGTCGGCATCGGTACCCATGGCGCGGCGCTGCGGGCGCGGCACCGCGCGCGTCAGCACGAGGTGGTCGCGCGCGGTCAGCTCGGCCTGCCAGCCGGGCTCCACCACGGTGGTGGCGTTGCGCTCGGCGATGATGGCCGGGCCGGGCAGCACGTCGCCGGGGCGCAGCGCGTCGCGCGGGAACAAGCCCGTGTCGTGCCAGGAGCCGCCGCTGAACATGCGCACCTGCTCGGCCGGCACCGGTCCGCCGCTGCGCGGCAGCGGCTCGGGCAGTTTTTCCGCGGGCGGCTCGCTGCTGCCGATGGCTTCCACCGACACGGCTTCCACGATCAGCGGCTTGCCCTGCATCAGGAAGGCGTAGCGCTGGCGGTAGGCGGCGTCGAACGCGGCCTGCATGGCCGGCAAGGTGCCGAACGGCACCACCAGCGCGGAGTCCGTGCCCTCGTAGCGCAGGTGGGCGCGGCGCACCACGTCGATCTGCGCGTCGGCCACTTCCTGCTCCAGCAGTTCGTTGCGCGCTTGCTGGGCCAGTGCGTCGAGCGTGGCCTGCAGGGCCGGCAGGGCATCGGCGTCGAGCCGCGCTTCCACCGCGCGCTCGCGCATCGCGGTGCGGTCGGCCAGCCCCATGCCGTAGGCAGAAAGCACACCGGCCAGCGGGTGGACGAAGACGGTCTGCATGCCGAGCGCGTCCGCCACCAGGCAGGCATGCTGGCCGCCGGCGCCGCCGAAGGTGGTGAGCGTGTAGCCGGTCACGTCGTGGCCGCGCTGCACCGAGATCTGCTTGATCGCGTTGGCCATATTGCCCACCGCGATCTCGATAAAGCCTTCGGCCACCTGTTCGGGGCTGCGCGCGTMGCCGGTGGCGGCACTGACGGCCCGCGCCAGCTCGCCGAAGCGGGCCAGCACGGCGTCGCGGTCCAGCGGCGCGTCGGCGCGGGGCCCGAATACGCTCGGAAAATGGCGCGGCTGGATCTTGCCCAGCATGACGTTGCAGTCGGTCACGGCCAGCGGGCCGCCGCGCCGGTAGCTGGCCGGCCCCGGGTTGGCGCCGGCCGAATCCGGGCCCACGCGGAAGCGGCTGCCGTCGAAATGCAGGATCGAGCCGCCGCCGGCGGCCACCGTGTGGATGCTCATCATCGGCGCGCGCATGCGCACGCCCGCCACGCTGGTCTCGAACACGCGTTCGAAATCGTTGGGATGGCTGCCATTGAAATGCGACACGTCGGTGGAGGTGCCACCCATGTCGAAGCCGATGATGCGCCCGAAGCCGGCGCTCTGCGACGAGCGCACCATGCCGACGATGCCGCCGGCCGGGCCGGACAGGATGGCGTCCTTGCCCTGGAACCGGTGCGCGTCGGTCAGGCCGCCGCTGCTTTGCATGAACTGCAGCCGCACGCCCGGCATCTGCTGCTCGACCTGCTCCACGTAGCGGCGCAGGATCGGCGAGAGATAGGCGTCCACCACCGTGGTGTCGCCGCGCGAGACCAGCTTCATCAGCGGCGACACCTGGTGCGAGACCKAGATCTGCGTAAAGCCGGTCTCGCGCGCGATGCGCGCCGCGGCCCGCTCGTGCGCCGGCTCGCGGTAGCCGTGCAGGAACACGATGGCGATGGCGCGGGTGCCGCCGGCGAACACGCGCTGCATGTCCGCGCGCAGCGCGGCTTCATCGAGCGGCGTGACCATATTGCCCTGGGCATCGATCCGCTCGCCCACTTCCACCACCTCGCGGTAGAGCAGTTCGGGCAGCACGATGTTCAGGTCGAACAGGCGCGGCCGGTTCTGGTAGGCAATGCGCAGCGCATCGCGAAAGCCCCGCGTGATGAACAGCGCCAGCGGCTCGCCCTTGCGCTCGAGCAGCGCGTTGGTCGCCACCGTGGTGCCCATCTTCACCACCTCCACCAGCGCCGGCGTCACCGGCTCGCCGGGCGCCAGGCCCAGCAGGTKCCKGATGCCGGCCACGGCGGCGTCGCTGTACTGCTCCGGATTCTCGGACAGCAGCTTGTGCGTGACCACCGTGCCGTCGGGGCGCAGCCCGACCACGTCCGTGAAGGTGCCGCCACGGTCGATCCAGAATTGCCAGCGGCGGCGGTCCGGGACGAAGGCGGCGGAGGATGGCTGCGACATGCGGTGGCTTCCTTGTTTATCGTGGTGGAAATGTMGGGTACGCGGGCGGCACGCCGGCAGCGCAAGCCGCCGTGCGCGCAGGAGCGCTCGCTGGCGGCCGGGGCTACAGCGATGTGGCCGAGCGCGCGGCCTGCTCGTACAGGCCGGTAAGCACGCGCAGCAGCCGTGCCAGCTCGCCGATCTCGATGTTCTCCGCGCTGCCCGCCGTGAAGTTGCTGGTCAGGCATTGCTCGCGGATCTCGCGATAGCGGGCACAGGCCTGGGTGCCGGCCGGCGTGGTGGTGTAGGTCGCCTCTTTGCCGACCCGTTCGCCCTCGACCAGCCCGATGCCCTGCAGCTTTTTCAGCGCATAGGTCACCAGGTGCGTGTCTTCCACGTTCAGCACGAAGCAGATATCGGCCAGCCGCTTGGGCCGGGCGCGGTGGTTKACGTGATGCAGCACCAGCACGTCCAGAAAKGTCAGGTCGCGCACGCCGGAGGCGCCCATGCAGCGCACCACCSAGCGGCTGTAGGCGTTATAGGCCGTATTCAGGCCGAACTCGAACTCGGACAACTCGGGGCTGCGCTCGGACACCAGGTGCGAAGACGAGACGATATTGGGCCCGAGCGCGCGCGGCGGCGCGCCCGCTTCCGCCCTGGCGGCGCCCTGCTGCCCGGCATTGTCGTGCTCGGCCGGTACCTGGCCGGCGGCTGGCTTACGAGCCATGTCTTCACTCCTCTCTCGTTGTTGATTCCATGAGCCGGCGTGACACGGGCAATCCGGAGCGACTAGGTATATCCCCGATGGCCTCGCGCACAGATTTGGCTTGACAGTTTATTAACAAATTATGAGGATAAACGCCAAATAAATCCAAGCAAAACATCGGGGACGTGGCAGTGGATTCTGCACGAAGAGAGGGCAGGCAAAACCGTTTACGCACTATCGCGGGGACAACGGACAACCCTTGCGCAGCCTGGTTGCGCCGCGCCGGCGCACTGGCTAGACTCGATCCGAACCCTGCCAAGCGCAACTGATCGCGAGCCAAATGCCCACGGATATCCATACATTACAGACAAAACTTCGCGACGGCACCGCATCGCGTGCCGGCGTGATTGCCGAAGCCGCCCATCTGGCGCGGCAACCCGCGGCGCAAGCCGTCCTGCTCCACCCCACCTTCGACACCGCGGCCGAGACCGCGCGCGCGGCCGATGCCGCCGCGCAGGCCGGCCAGCCATTGCACCCGCTGGCCGGCCTGCCGGTGTCCGTCAAGGATCTGTTCGACGTCACCGGCCAGACCACCCGCGCCGGCTCCCCGGTGCGCGCCGACGCGGCCCCGGCCACGGCCGATGCGACCGTGGTGCGCCGCCTGCGCGAGGCCGGCGCGGCGCTGGTGGGGCGCACCAACATGACCGAGTTCGCCTTCTCCGGCGTCGGCATCAACCCGCATTTCGGCACGCCGGTGAATCCGGCCGATGCCGGCGTGGCGCGCATTCCCGGCGGCTCGTCGTCGGGCGCGGCGGTGTCGGTGGCGCTGGGCCTGGCGGTTGCCGGGCTGGGCAGCGACACGGGCGGCTCGATCCGCATTCCGGCGGCGCTCTGCGGGCTGACCGGCTTCAAGCCGACCGCCCGGCGGGTGCCGCTCGACGGGGCCTTCCCGCTGTCCTATACGCTCGACACGGCCTGCGCGATGGCCCGTTCGGTGCATGACTGCGCGCTGGTGGACAGCGTCATCGCGGACCAGGCCGTGGTGCCGGCCAGCAAGGCCCTGGCCGGCATTCGCCTGGCCGTGCCGCGCCAGTACCTGCTGGACGACCTGGACACCACCGTGGCGCGCGCCTTCGACCGGACCCTGGCCCGCCTTTCCGCGGCCGGCGTGCGGATCGAACAGATCGACCTGCCGGAGCTGGCCGAGCTGCCCGCGATCAACGCGGCCGGCGGCTTCACGGCTGCCGAGGCCTACGCCATCCATCGCGGCACGCTGGCCAGCCGGCGCGAACAATACGATCCGCGCGTGGCCATGCGCATCGAACGCGGCGCCGCCATGGGCGCGGCCGACTATGTGGACCTGATGCGCGTGCGCGCCGGCTGGATCGCGCGCGTGCTGGCGCGCATCGACGGTTTCGACGCGGTGGCCTGCCCCACGGTGCCGATGGTGGCGCCCGCGATCGCGCCGCTGGCGCAAGACGACGCGCTTTTCTTCCGCACCAACGCGCTGCTGTTGCGCAATACCTCGGCCTTCAATTTCCTCGACGGCTGCTCGATCTCCCTGCCCTGCCACCAGCCGGACGAACTGCCGGTCGGGCTCATGCTCTCGCACGGCGCGCTGCGCGACGCGCAGTTGCTGGGCACGGCAATTGCATTGGAGAACATCGTCAAGCCGGCCGCCTGAGGCGCCCGCACCGTGACAAGGCGCTTGCCCGCGTGGCCCCTGAGCCAGTCMGCGCGGGCAAGACAGAGACAGGACAACGGGAAGACAAGGCAAAGACAAGGAAAAGACAAAGGCCCTGCGCGCACGGGACTTGCGCGAGGCGCGCGCAGGACAAGGCAGCCCCCGAAGGCAGCACCCGAAGGCAGCACCCGAAAGCAGAACCGAAGCAGAGCCGAAGCAGAACCGAAGCAGAGCCAAAGCAGAACCCAGGTAGCACCGAAGCAGCAAAAAAACAKAACGAGCCGCAACGACAAACCAGGAGAGATCGATGCAAGGGAAGGCAACACTGAAGTACATGCTGCTGGGCGGGGTGCTCGCCACCGCGTCCATGCTGGCCCCCGTGGCGCAGGCGCAGACCAAGTGGGACTTGCCGACCGGCTACCCCACCAACAACCTGCACACCGAGAACCTGCAGCAGATGGCCAGCGATGTGGAGAAGGCCACCGGCGGCAAGCTCAAGATCGTGATCCATCCCAACGGCTCGCTGCTCAAGGCCAACGAGATCAAGCGCGGCGTGCAGACCGGCCAGGTGCAGATGGGCGAGATCCTGATGTCGCTGCTGGCCAACGAGAACCCGGTGTTCGGCGTGGACGCGGTGCCCTTCCTGGCCACCAGCTACCAGGACTCCTACAAGCTGTGGCAGGCGTCGCGCGCGGTCACCGACAAGGTGCTCGACAAGCAAGGCATGAAATTGCTCTACGCCGTGGCCTGGCCGCCGCAAGGCATCTACGCCAACAAGCCGATCAACGCCGCGGCCGACATGAAGGGCCTGAAGTGGCGCGCCTATAACCCCGCCACGTCCAAGATCGCCGAACTGGTGGGCGCGCAGCCGGTAACCATCCAGGCCGCCGACCTGGCGCAGGCGCTGGCCACCGGCACGGTCAACTCGTTCATGTCCTCCGGCGCCACCGGCGTCGACACCAAGGTGTGGGAGAGCGTGAAGTACTTCTATACGGTGGACGCCTGGCTGCCAAAGAACATGCTGGTGGTCAGCAAGAAGGCCTTCGCCGCGCTGGACAAGCCGACACAGGACGCCGTGCTCAAGACCGTGGCCGAGGCCGAGAAGCGCGGCTGGCAGGTCTCCGAGCAAAAGACGCGCGAATACCTGGCCGTGCTCGGCAAGAACGGCATKGCCGTGCAGCCGCCCTCGCCGCAGCTCAGGCAGGACATGCAGAAGGTTGGCCAGACGATGGTKGACGAATGGGCCAGGAGCGCCGGCGACGACGGCAAGGCCATCCTCGAAGCCTACAAGAAGTAAGCCGGCTTCCGGCGACAAACCAGCGGGCAGCGGCGCAACGGCAAGCGCCCCCCATGTAGCCGCGGCAGCGTTCCAGCCGCCGCGGCCCGCGTCTCTTTTCACCGCATCATCCCTCCTCACCCGCCATGGAAGCTCCTGCTGTCAACAAGCGCTGGCTGGACCGGCTGCTTGACCTGCTCGCCGTGCTCGGCGCGCTGTGCATCCTCGGGGTCTGCATCGTCATGATCCTGATGTCCTTCTCGCGCGAGACCACCATCATCTTCAAGGGCGGCGACGACATCGTCGCCTGGCTTTGCGCCGCCTCCGCCTTTCTCGTGCTCGGCCAGACCTTCCAGCACGGCGGCATCGTGCGCGTGGAAATGCTGCTCGAAGCCGTGAGCCCGCGCCAGCGCTGGTGGCTCGAACTGCTTTCGCTGACCATCTGCGCCGCCTTCGCGGCCTATGCCACCTGGGCCTTGTTCAGCTTCGCCTGGCAGAGCTGGGAAATCGGCGATGTCTCGCAGGGCCAGATCGTGGTGCCCCTGTGGATTCCGCAGAGCTTTGCCGTGCTGGGCTGCGCCGGCTTCACGCTGGCCGTGCTCGACGAGTGGCTGCGCGTGGCGCGCCGCCAGAAGCCCCGCTACCAGCTGGCGCAGGAAGCCAAGCTGGCCGCCGGCGATTTCGGGGAGACCGTCTGATGAGCACCATCCTTGTTTCCCTGGTCCTGCTGGTGGTGATGATCGTMTTCCTGGTGATMGGGGCGTGGATCCCGGTGGCCATCGCCGTCACCTCCTGGGTGGGCCTGGTGGTCTTCGCCGACCACGATGCGCTGGTCAACCTGGCCAACTCATGGTGGTCGTCGAGCGCCTCCTACACCCTGGCCTCGCTGCCGCTGTTCGTATGGATGGGCGAGATCCTGTTCCGCACCAAGCTGTCCGAGCAGATGTTCAACGGCCTGTCGCCATGGCTGAACTGGCTGCCCGGGCGACTGATGCACGTCAATATCCTGGGCTGCGGCATCTTCGGTTCCGTCTCGGGCTCGTCGGCGGCCACCTGCGCCACCATCGCCAAGTCCGCGCTGCCGGAACTGACGCGGCGCGGCTATGACGAGCGCGTGACGCTGGGCTCGCTGTCGTGCGCCGGCACGCTCGGCATCCTGATCCCGCCGTCGATCACCATGGTGGTCTATGCGGTGTCGGCCGACGTCTCCATCATCCGGGTGTTCCTGGCGGGTTTCCTGCCGKGCTTGCTGCTGATGCTGCTGTTCTCCGGCTATATCGTGGTGTGGGCGCTGTCCAACCCGGACAAGACACCGCCGGCCGAGCGCTTCGACTGGCGCTCGCGCCTGGCCTCGGTGCGCCAGCTGATGCCGTGCATGATCCTGATCGCCTTCATCACCTGGATCATGATCACCGGCTATTCCACCGCCACCGAGGCGGCCGCCTACGGCGTGGTGGCGTCGCTGGGACTGGCGTGGATGGGCGGCTCGCTGACGCGCAAGGCGTTCTGGGAAAGCCTCATGTCGGCCACGCGGCTGACCGCCATGATCATGTTCGTGCTGGGCGCCACCTCGTTCCTGTCGGTGACCATGAGCTTCACGGGGATCCCGCGCGCGCTGGCCGAATGGGTGGCTTCGATGCACCTGTCGCCGTGGTCGCTGATCGCCGTGCTGACGGTKATCTATATCCTGCTGGGCACCGCGCTGGACGGCATTTCCATGATCGCGCTGACCACCGCCACGGTSCTGCCGATGGTGCAGGCSGCSGGCTTCGATCTGGTATGGTTCGGSATMTTCATCGTGCTGCTGGTSGAGATCGCCGAGGTCACGCCRCCSGTSGGCTTCAACCTGTTCGTGCTGCAGAGCATGACGGGCAAGGACAGCAACTACATAGCGCGGGTATCGCTGCCGTTCTTCATGATGATGGTGGTAGCCATCGGCATCATCACCGTGTGGCCCGACCTGGTCACATGGCTGCCCGACGTGGTGATGCAGAAAGAACTGAAGTGACGGCCGCCCCGCGCTGCCGGCAGCATTGCAATGCAGCGGGGGCCGCGGCCCCCAACGGAGTGCCATGCATGTGATCGTCATCGGCGCCGGCGTGATCGGCGTCTGCTCGGCCTGGTACCTGCGCGAAGCGGGCTTCGAAGTGACCGTGGTGGAGCGGCGCGCCGCACCTGCGCAGGAGTCCAGCTTCGGCAATGCCGGCGTGATCGCGCCGGGCTATGTCACGCCATGGGCCGCGCCCGGAATGCCGGGCAAGGTGCTGCGCAACCTCTTCGCCAGCACCTCGCCGGTACTGTTCCGGCCCAGCGCCGATCMGGCCATGTGGCGCTGGATCCTGCGCTGGCTGGGCGAATGCACRCTGGAGCGCTACCGCGTCAACAAGGTGCGCATGCAGCGCCTGGCCTTCTACAGCCGCGAGTGCCTGCACAAGCTGCGCGGCCGGCTCGAGATCGACTACGAGCAATCGCAGGGTTATCTGCAACTGTTCCGTACCCGCCGCGACCTGGACCTGGCAGGGCCCGCCCTGGCGCTGCTGCGCGAGCACGAGGTCCCGCATCGCCTGGTCGATGCCGCGGGTTGCCGGGGCATCGAACCCGGGCTGACCACCGACACCCCGCTGGCCGGCGGCCTGCACCTGCCCGAGGACGAGTCGGGCAACTGCCCGATGTTCGTGCGCCGGCTGCGCGTGCTGGCCGAAGCCGCGGGCGTGCGCTTCGTCATGGACAGCGACGCCGCCGCCCTGCGGCCGCTGCCGGGCGGGCAGCTCGCGCTGGACTTGCGCGATGCCGGCGGCGGCGCCGGCAGCATCAAGGCCGGCGGCGTGCGCGAAACGCTTGCGGCGGACCGCGTGCTGGTGTGCGCGGGCGTCGCCAGCGCGGCGCTGCTGCGCCCGCTCGGCCTGCGCATTCCGCTCTATCCGGTCAAGGGCTACTCCGCCACGGTGCAGGTCAGCGACGAGCTGCAGGCACCGCTGGCCGCGCTGATGGACGAATCGTACAAGGTGGCCATCACGCGCATGGGCAACCGCCTGCGCATCGCCGGCACGGCCGAACTCGGTTCGCGCCGCCTCGACCTGCGCCCCGCCGCCATCAATACCTTGCTCAAGGTCGCGCGTGACTGGTTTCCCGTGGCCGGCCACTACGGCAGCGCCACGCTCTGGGCCGGCGCGCGGCCCATGCTGCCGGACGGCMCGCCGCTGATCGGCGCGACTGCCGTGCCCGGGCTCTTCCTCAATCTCGGCCACGGTTCGACCGGCTGGGCCATGGCCTGCGGCTCGGGCCGCGTCGCCGCCGACCTGATCGCCGGCAACCGCCCCGCCATCGACCTGGACGGCCTGACGCCGGCCCGCTACGGGCTCGGCCCGCGCTGATCATGCAGACACCTTTGCCATTGCCCTCCCGGCCGGCCGATGCCTGGCTGGCGCTTGACGCCGCAAGCCACGGCGAGATCCCGCTCTACGACGTGGCCGCCATCCGCCGCATCGAGGCCAGCGCCATGGCCACGCTGCCCGCATTMGAGCTGATGTCGCGCGCGGGCGCGGCCGCGGCGGACTGGCTGGCGCGGCAAGCGCCGGACGGCCCGCTGCTGATGCTGGCCGGCCCCGGCAACAACGGCGGCGACGCGCTGGTGGCCGCMACCCGCCTGCACCTGGCCGGCCRCAAGGTCCAGGCATGGCTGACAGCCGACCCGGACCGCCTGCMCGCCGATGCGGCACGCGCGTGGCTGGAGGCGCGCGCGGCCGGCGTGCCGCTGCATGCGGTGCCCGAATCCGCCTGCCGCGGCGGCTTGCCGCCGTTCCCCGCCGACACCCGCGCGCTGGTGGACGGCTTGCTCGGCATCGGCCTGAACCGCGCCGCCGACGGCTACATGGCGCAGTGGATCGTCCAGGCGAACGACGCTGGCTTGCCGGTATTCGCGCTCGACATCCCCAGCGGCCTGTTCGCCGATACCGGCGCCGGCGCGCCGGCGGTGCGGGCCTGCCGCACGCTGACCTTCATCGGCGCCAAGCCCGGCCTGCTCACGCTCGATGGCCGCGACTGCGCGGGCGAGGTCGACATCGCMCCGCTGGGCCTGCCCTACCCGCCGGCCGAAGCGCCCTGCGCCATGGTCGGCCTGCCGGCATCGTTCGCCGCAGCGCTGCCCGCGCGCCGGCACGCCACCAACAAGGGCAGCTTCGGCTCGCTGGCCGTGATCGGCGGCGGCATCGGCATGACGGGGGCGCCCTTGCTTGGCGCGCGCGCCGCGCAGCACCTCGGTGCCGGGCGCGTGCATATCGCCTTCCTGGCGCAACCGGCCCCGCTGCTCGATCCCGTGCACCCGGAGCTGATGCTGCACCCGCTCGCGGATATCGAGCTGGCGAACATGTCCGCGCTGGTGATCGGCCCCGGCATGGGCACCGGCGCCGCGGCCCGCAAGCAGTTCGCGCAACTGCTGCACGGCTGCGCCGCGGCCACCGGCGCGCCCGCGCTGGTGCTGGACGCAGACGCGCTCAATATGCTGGCCGCCGACCCCGCGCTGGCTGCCATGCTGGCGGCCAGCCAGCTGCCCCGCGTGATGACGCCGCACCCGCTGGAGGCGGCACGCCTGGCCGGCCTGAGCGTGGCCGAGATCCAGCGCGACCGCCTCGCGGCGGCGCGCTCRCTGGCGGCGCAATGGCAGGCGGTGGTGGTGCTCAAAGGCTCTGGCACGGTGATCGCGGCACCTCCCGACGCAGGGAGCACCCAGGCCCTGTCGATCAATCCGACCGGCAACGCCGGGCTGGCCACCGCCGGCACTGGCGACGTGCTGGCCGGCATGATCGGCGCCCTGCTGGCGCAGGGCATGCCGCCGCTGCAAGCCGCGCAGGCAGCCGTATGGCTGCACGGGCGTGCCGCCGATTTTCTGGTGGCCGAGGGCACCGGCCCCGCGGGACTGACCGCCAGCGAGCTTTACATACCGCTGCGCAGCCTGTTCAACGCCCTGCTGCGGGAGCCGCGCCGCGCATGAACAACGCCACCGATCGCGGCGCACGCCTGGCCCCGCCGGCTCCGGCGAACTCCCCGGCCCGGCGCCAGCTGCTCACCGGCGTTGCGCTGCTGGTGCTGGGCCAGTGGATACTGAGCCTGCTCGACGCCAGCAGCAAGACGCTGACCCATCAGGGCGTGCCGGTGGTCGGCGTGGCCTGGGTGCGCTACGTGGGGCATGTGGTTGCCATCTTCCTGCTGCTGGGGCCGGCACGCTTTCGCGCGCAATGGCGTCCGGTAAAGCCGGGCCTGCAATGGCTGCGCGGCGGGCTGATGCTGGTTTCCACGCTGGTGTTCTTCAGCGTGCTCAAGCTGATGCCGCTGGCCGAGGCCACCGCGCTGAACTTTTGCGCGCCGCTGTTCGTGGTGGCGTTGTCGCCGTGGCTGCTGGGCGAGCGCCCCGGCATCCATGCCCGCGCCAGCCGCTGGACCGGCGTGGCGATCGGCTTTGCCGGCATGCTGGTGGTGGTGCGCCCCGGTGGCGAGCTGAGCGCGACCGGCATTGCGCTGGGCCTGCTGTCCGCGCTGGTGTTTGCGCTGATGCAGATGCTCACGCGGCGCATCGCCGCGCATGACGCCCCCATGACCACGCTGATCCAGAGCGGCTTCACCGGCGCGGCSCTGACCACCGTGCTGGTGCCCTTCTTCTGGTTCGACGCCGCGCCCACGCCGCTGCAGGCGGTCTTGCTGCTGAGTACCGGCATCACCGGCTCGGTCGGACATTACTTCGTCATCCRCGCGTTCCAGTATGCGGATGCGTCGTTCCTCAGCCCCTTCCTGTACCTGCAGATCCTGTMGGCCACCACCATCGGCTACCTGGCCTTCGGCCAGCTGCCGGACTGGATCACGGCACTGGGCGTKGCGGTGATCTGCGTCGGCGGCGTCTGCGTGGCCGGCGGCGAATCGGCGCTGCGCGCGGTGGCGCGGCGGCTTGGACGCGCGCAGTGAGTGTCAGCCAGGCGCCGACAGCGCGCCATACCCCCATTTGGTAGTGTTTCCGAATCCGCAGCAATGCTGTCTATTCCCGCTATTTGCCAAAGCCGCGTCAAGCGGGAGCGCTATACTTGAAAGCGGCTTCCGCCGGCCGGTCTCCGTACTGCATACCCAAGAATCTCCAGAGAATCACGCACGCATGCCCACCGATCTCCACGCCTGGCACTCTCTCCTGCAGCATCATGAAGCGATCCGCGAAACACCGATGCGCGACTGGTTTGCGGCCGGCGATGCAGGCCAGCGTGTCGCCCAGTTCTCACTGGAAGCGGCCGGCCTGTATCTCGACTATTCCAAGAACCGCATCACGCCGCAGACCGTTGCCCTGCTGATGCAGCTGGCCGACGAGGCTGGCGTCCCCGGGCGCCGCGACGCCATGTTCGCAGGCGACCACATCAACGCCACCGAAGACCGCGCCGTGCTGCACATCGCGCTGCGCGCCGAATGCAACTCTGCGTTCAAGGTCGACGGCAAGCCGGTGATGTTCGCGATCCATGACGTACTCGAGCGCATGCGCGCCTTCTCCGGGCGCGTGCGCAGCGGCGAGTGGACCGGCGCCACCGGCAAGCGCATCACGGACGTGATCAACATCGGTATCGGCGGCTCGGACCTGGGCCCGCGCATGGTGTGCCGGGCGCTGTCGCACCTGGCCGGCGGCGGGCCGCGCATGCATTTCGTCTCCAACGTGGACGGCACCGAACTGGCCGAGACGCTGGAGCGCCTGGACCCGGAACAGACCCTGGTGATCGTCTGCTCGAAGACGTTCACCACGCTCGAGACCATGGCCAACGCCAACAGCGCGCGCGAGTGGTTCCTCGCGCGCGGCGTGAACCAGGCGCAACTGGCCAGCCATTTCGCCGCGGTGTCGACCAATGTGGAAGCGGTGCGCGCCTTCGGCATCGACCCGGCCCATATGTTCGAATTCTGGGACTGGATCGGCGGGCGTTTTTCGCTGTGGTCGTCGGTGGGGCTGTCGATCGCGCTGGCGGTCGGCTTCGACGCCTTCGCCGACCTGCTGGCCGGCGGCCGCGCCATGGACGCGCATTTCGCCAGCGCGCCGCTGGAACGCAATATGCCGGTGGTGCTGGGCATGCTCGGCATCTGGTACCGCAACTTCTTCGGCATGCCGACCAGTTGCATGGCGCCCTATTCCACTTCGCTGGAACTGTTCCCCGCCTTCCTGCAGCAACTGGAGATGGAGAGCAACGGCAAGTCGGTCCAGCTGGATGGGCGCAATGTGCGCGCGCATACCGCCCCCGTGGTCTGGGGTTCGGCCGGCACCAACGGCCAGCACGCGTATTTCCAGCTGATTCACCAGGGCTCGCAGATCGTGCCGGTGGATTTCGTGGCGCCGCTGCGGCCGCCGCGCGAGCTGCCCGGCCACCATGCCAAGCTGCTGGCCAACTGCTTCGCGCAAGGCGAGGCGCTGATGCGCGGGCGCAGCGCCGAGGAATTGCGCKCCGGCGGCATGCGCGACGAGCTGCGGATCGCGCATATGGTGTTCGAGGGCAACCGGCCCAGCAATACGCTGCTGATCGAAGACATCACGCCACATACGCTGGGCGCGCTGATCGCCCTCTATGAACACCGCACCTTCGTGCAGGGCGTGGTCTGGAACATCAACTCGTTCGACCAGTGGGGCGTGGAGCTTGGCAAGATCCTGGCCAAGCCGATCGAGGCAGAGCTGACAGGCACCGCGGCCGCGCCGGCGCAGCACGATGCCTCCACCAGCAACCTGATCGCTCGGGCGCGCGCCGCGCTGGGCCAGCCCTAGCCCGCGCCTGCCGGCCGGCCTGCGCGCGGCGCGGGGTCAGACCGGCGCGCTCATCCATTCGTCCCTGGCCACGCGCCCTGCCTCGATGGTCAGGATGCGCCCGCAGCGCGCCGCCACCGAGCGGTCGTGCGTCACCAGCACCAGGGTCGAGCCGGCGTCGCGGTTCAGCTCGAACATCAGGGCGATCACAGCCTCTCCGGTGGCCGTGTCGAGGCTGCCGGTGGGCTCGTCGGCGAACAGGATATCGGGCCGCGCGACGAAGGCGCGCGCAAGTGCAACGCGCTGCTGCTCGCCGCCGGACAGCGTGCGCGKATAATGGGAAAGCCGCCCGCCCAGGCCAACGCGTTCCAGCATGTCGGCGGCGCGTTCGCGCACGCTGGTGGTTTCCCCGCGCAGTTCGAGCGGCAGCATGACATTCTCCAGCGCGTTCAGGTGGCCGACCAGCTGGAACGACTGGAACACAAAGCCCACATGGCGTCCGCGCTGCGCCGCGCGCTGGTCTTCGTCGAGCTMGAACAGGTCCTGCCCGTTGAGCCTGACGGTGCCCGTGGTGGGCAGGTCCAGGCCAGCCAGCAGGCCCAGCAGGGTCGACTTGCCCGAGCCGGAAGCGCCGACGATGGCCAGCGTCTCCCCGGGCGTGACGGAAAACGTGACGTCATGCAAAATCGTCAGCGAACCGGTCGTGTCGGCAACGGTCTTTCCTAGTGACTCGACAGCAAGAATGGAAGAAGACATGAGCAAGAAGTTCTGGTGCGGTTGGCGCAAGCTGGCGCTGGCGCTATGTGCTGCCACGGTGTTGCCCGTCACCGCATCGGTGGCGCACGCGGCAACGCAGGCGCCGGCCATCCTGGTGCTGGGCGACAGCCTGTCCGCCGAATACGGCATCGCGCGCGATGCGGGCTGGGTCAAGCTGCTGGAAACGCGGCTGCGCACAGAGCGTCTCGATTATAGCGTCGTGAATGCCAGCATCAGCGGCGAGACCACCGTGGGCGGCAAGACCCGCCTGCCCGACCTGCTGGCCCGGCACCATCCGGCCGTGGTGATCGTCGAGCTCGGCGCCAACGATGCGCTGCGCGGCCTGCCGCTGCAGACCACCGAGGCCAACCTGCGCAGCATCGTCAGCGGCGCGCAGCAGGCCAAGGCCAGCGTGCTGCTGGTCGGCATGCGCATCCCGCCCAACTACGGGCCGGACTATACCGAGCGCTTCTTCGCGCTCTATCCCAGACTGGCCAGCGAGTACAAGACGCGGCTGGTGCCATTCCTGCTCGAGCACGTGGTGAGCAAGCCGGACTKGTTCCAGCAGGACCGCATCCATCCCACCGCGCAGGCCCAGGGCACCTTGCTCGATACGGTGTGGCCGCAGMTCAGGCCCCTGCTCAAAGGGCCCGCGGCGCGCACCGCCGGACGCTAGGGATTGYCGTGGCATCGGGCCTGCGCGCAGCGCCGGGCCGCCTGAAACKAGAAGAGGCGCCACATGGGCGCCTCTTCTCGTTTGCTGCGATGCCGGTGTTACTGCGCGGCGGCACCGCTGGCTGAACCTGCGTCCGCGGCCGCCGCGGGCTTGAGGACCTTCACCTTCGCACGGGCCTTCAGGCTGTCGTAGAAGGCTTCCAGTTSGGTCTGGCCGGCCATCTGGGCCAGTTGCTGGGCTTCGCCCTGGCGCTGCGCGGCGTCGGCCTGCGCGGGCTGGCTGATCTTGGTGATGCGGTAGATCGCATAGCCATCCGCGCCCAGGTCCACCCCGACCAGCGCGGKCAGCTTGGCGACATCGGCGCGCATCACGGCCTCCAGCGCCTTCGGCTGCAGGCCGCCGGCCTTGGCACGCGAGACCGTGACCGCGGCGCCGAAGCCCTCGGCGCTTGCGCTCTTCTTCAGCGCCTCGAGGCGGGCCGCGCCTTCCTTGTCGGCCAGCTCGGCTGCCTGCTGCGCGATATAGCCTTCGCGCACCTTGGCCTGCACCTCCTCGAACTTGCGCGTGGTGGCCGGACGGTAGTCGACGATGCGCGCCGCCACCAGGGTGTTGGGCGCCACCTGCACGGCTTCCGTATTGCGCTTGCTCTTGATCGAGTCGTCGCTGAACAGGGCCTTGAGCAGCTTCTCGTTGTTGAGCGGGCTCTGCGCACCCAGCGCCGGGTTGGGCTCGCGCGTCACGTTGTCGGCGCTCTGGATGGCCAGCTTGAACTTCTCGGCCGCCGGCTTGAAGCTGTCCGACTGTTCATAAACCGTGTTGCCGAACGAATCGGCCAGCTCGGTGAACTTCTTGGCGGCCAGTTGCTTGCGCAGTTCGGCTTCCAGTTCGGTGCGGACCTGGTCGAGCGGCTTGGTCTCGGCCGCCTTGATGCCGGTGAGCTTGATGATGTGGTAGCCGTAGTCGGTCTCCACCACGTCGCTGATCTGGCCGTCCTTGAGCGCGAACATGGCGTCCTCGAACGGCTTGACCAGCGCGCCGCGGCCCATGAAGCCGAGGTCGCCGCMCTTCTCCGCCGAGCCCGGGTCCTTCGATTCCTTGCKGGCCACGTCGGCGAAGGATTCGGGGTGCTTGCGCAGGTCGTCCAGCAGCTTGGTGGCCTTGTCCTTGGCGGCCTTGCGGTCCGCCGCCGGGGCATCCTTGGCGGCGGCGATCAGGATATGGCTGGCGCGGCGCTGCTCGTCGGTGCGAAAGCGCGCGATATTGCTGTCGTAGTAGGACTTGAGCTCATCGGGCGTGACCGCCAGCGACGCGGCCAGCGCATCGGCCGACAGCACGAGGTAGTCGACCTTGGCCTGCTCGGGCACGGCGAACTGGGCCTTGTGGCTTTCGTAGAACGCCTTCAGCGCGGCATCGTCCGGGTTGACCTTGGCGGCGAAGTMGGCGGGCTTGAACTGCAGCACCTGCACATCACGCTGCTGGTCGCGGATGGCGATCAGGCGGTCGAGCAGTGACTTGGGAACGAAGGCGGTACCGCCGATCGAGCCGCCCAGCTGCTGCGTGGCGAGATCGAAACGCATGCGCGCGTCGAACTGCTCGGGCGTCATGCCCTGCTGGGCCAGCAGCGCGACGTAAGCCTTGTCGTCGATGGTGCCGTCCTTCTTCTTCGGCAACTGCGCGATGGCCGGGATGCTGCTGATGCTCTCGAACAGGCGTTCGTTGGAGACGGTCAGGTGCTTGCTGGCGACCTCGTTGGCCACCACGCGTTGCAGGATCAGCTGGTCGAGCACCTGCTGGCGGGCCTGCGTGCCTTCGAACTGGCGCGGGTCATAGTTGGTGCCGAGCACCTGGCGCATGCGCTCGCTCTGGTCGCGCACCACGTTGTCGACTTCCTGCGTGGTGATCGCGCGGCCGTCGACCTTGGCTGCGTCGTGCGAGCTGTCCATGAAACGCGAGTAGCTCTCCACGCCGAAGAACACAAACGACGGGAAGACAAGCACCAGCAGCAGCAAAAGCATCAAGCGCCGGTTGTTGCGAACGAAATCAAGCATGCTGACTCAGGAAAAGGGTTKGTACGAACGGCAAACTCCGGGATTCTATCAGGAGCGGCAGGCTTCACGTGATTTGCGGGTGCCGCGCTCGCCTGGCGCATMACGGCAGCGCGCGGCGAATGGAGGTTTGCGCGAAGGCGGCAGGCGCAGAAAAGCAAAACGGGCCGCGAAGGGCCCGTTTTGCTGACTGCGTATATCTGGCGGAGTGGACGGGGCTCGAACCCGCGACCCCCGGCGTGACAGGCCGGTATTCTAACCAACTGAACTACCACTCCTGGATTCGGTGCGGCTGCATGCGCMGGTGGTGTGGCTTGTCTTGCGGCAGRAGCGATGGTGGGTGCTGAGGGGCTCGAACCCCCGACCTACGCCTTGTAAGGGCGCCGCTCTACCARCTGAGCTAAGCACCCGCTCGTACCGCAGCCACACTGCATGCTGCAAGCATCGCCGCGCACATATCAGAGCATTTACTGCTGTTTGCGTTGCGAGGCCGCAAGTGTAATACAGGCTTTGGCCTTTTGCCAAGCATTCTTCGCGCTAGCGTCGAACAGCGCGAAGGCCGCATGAATACCCCTGAAAACAGGGGTCGGCGCGCAATGAAAAAACGCCGCGGGCGTGACCCGCGGCGTCTTCCATTGCTGCMATCCTGCGAGGCCCCGAACGGCGAGCCCCGGCGATCCCGGTGAGATCTCAGTGGTGGATCATCTCGACTTTGGCAGCAGCCTTGTCCGCCACGTCGGCGGGCTTGGCCACATCTTCGGTCAGCGGCTCGGGCTTGCGCTCGAGCGCGAGTTCCAGGACCTTGTCGATCCAGCGCACCGGGACGATCTCGATGGCGTTCTTGACGTTGTCCGGAATCTCCGCGAGATCCTTCACATTCTCCTCGKGGATCAGCACCAGCTTGATKCCGCCGCGATGGGCCGCCAGCAGCTTCTCCTTGAGGCCGCCGATCGGCAGCACTTCGCCGCGCAGCGTGATCTCGCCGGTCATGGCCACGTCGGCACGCACGGGAATGCCCGTCAGTACCGATACCAGCGCCGTGGTCATCGCACCGCCGGCCGAAGGACCATCCTTGGGAGTGGCGCCTTCGGGCACGTGGATGTGGATGTCGCGCTTCTCGAACATCTCGTCCGTAATGCCCAGACGACGTGCCCGCGARCGCACCACCGAGCGTGCTGCCTCGACCGATTCCTTCATCACGTCGCCCAGCGAGCCGGTGCGGGTGATGTTGCCCTTGCCCGGCATGATCGCGGCTTCGATGGTCAGCAGATCGCCGCCCACTTCCGTCCACGCCAGCCCGGTCACCTGGCCCACCTGGTTTTCCTTGCCGGCCAGGCCGAAGTCGTACTTGCGCACGCCGAGGAATTTGTCCAGGTTCTCCGAGGCTACCTTGACCGTGCCCGATTCCTTCTTGAGCAGCAGCAGCTTCACCACCTTGCGGGCGATCTTCGACACTTCACGCTCGAGCGAACGCACGCCCGCTTCCCGCGTGTAGTAGCGGATGATGTCGCGCAGGGCTTCTTCGCTGACTTCGATCTCGCCTGCCTTCAGACCATTGTTCTTGATCTGCTTGGGCAGCAGGTAGCGCTGGGCGATGTTGACCTTTTCCTCTTCGGTGTAGCCCGAGAGGCGGATCACTTCCATGCGGTCCAGCAGCGGCGGCGGGATGTTCAGCGAGTTSGAGGTCGCCACGAACATCACGTCCGACARGTCGAAGTCCACTTCGATGTAGTGGTCCTGGAACGTGTGGTTMTGTTCCGGGTCCAGCACCTCGAGCAGCGCCGACGACGGGTCGCCGCGGAAGTCCATGCCCATCTTGTCGATTTCGTCGAGCAGGAAGAGCGGGTTGCGCACGCCGACCTTGGACAGGCTCTGCAGGATCTTGCCCGGCATCGAGCCGATGTAGGTACGGCGATGGCCGCGGATCTCGGCCTCGTCGCGCACGCMGCCGAGCGCCATGCGCACGAACTYGCGGTTCGTGGCGCGCGCCACCGACTGACCGAGCGAGGTCTTGCCCACGCCGGGAGGCCCGACCAGGCACAGGATCGGCGCCTTCACCTTGTCCACGCGCTGTTGCACTGCGAGGTACTCGAGAATGCGTTCCTTGACCTTYTCCAGGCCATAGTGGTCTTCGTCCAGCACGCGCTCGGCGTTGGCGAGGTCGTTGTTGACCTTGCTCTTCTTGCGCCACGGCAGGTTGACCAGCGTGTCGATGTAGTTGCGCACGACGGTGGCTTCGGCCGACATCGGCGACATCAGCTTGAGCTTCTTGAAYTCGGCGTCGGCCTTCTTCTTGGCTTCCTTCGGCATGCGCGCAGCCTTGATGCGCTTGTCGAGTTCTTCCAGGTCGGCGCCTTCTTCGCCCTCGCCCAGTTCCTTCTGGATGGCCTTGACCTGCTCGTTCAGGTAGTACTCGCGCTGGCTCTTCTCCATCTGGCGCTTGACGCGGCCACGGATGCGCTTCTCGACCTGGAGGATGTCGATCTCGCCTTCGAGTTGCGACAGCAGGCTTTCCAGGCGTTCGGTGACGTTCACCATCTCCAGGATCTTCTGCTTCTGCTCGAGCTTGATCGGCAGGTGCGCGGCGATGGTGTCGGCCAGGCGGCCAGGCTCGTCGATGCCCGACAGCGAAGTMAGGATCTCGGGCGGGATCTTCTTGTTCAGCTTCACGTACTGGTCGAACTGCGACACGATGGCGCGACGCAGCGCCTCCGTCTCGGCGGTCTCGACCGGGCCCGGCGGCACGGGCACGGCTTCGCACATGAAGTGYGAGTCGTCTTCGCTCACTTCGCGGATATTCGCGCGCTGCGTGCCTTCCACCAGCACCTTGACGGTGCCGTCGGGCAGCTTGAGCATTTGCAGGATATTGGCGATGCAGCCTACCTCGTAGAGGTCGTCGGCGGTCGGCTCATCCTTGGCCGCCGTTTTCTGGGCTACAAGCATGATGCTCTTGCCCGACTCCATCGCAGTTTCAAGCGCCTTGATGGACTTCGGACGTCCCACGAACAGTGGGATCACCATGTGCGGAAACACCACCACGTCGCGCAACGGCAACAGTGGGAGGCGAATCGGCTCAGCCGGGAGGAGTTGTGTTCCGGACATCATTTTCCCCAGTCAGTCATTTAGGCGTAAATTGGGTCRCATGAATCGATTGCAAGACAGGCGTCGCCAACGATTCATGACCCCGTGCAAATGCTGCTTGCCTCACTTGCAGGACCCGTCCAAACAGCATACCCCCGTTTCCTCCCCTTCGTTTTACGAAAATGAAGAAAAAAAGCCGCTCGCTTTTCGCGAGCGGCCTTTCGGACTCGCTGCCGGCCTGTGATTCAACATCAAGCCGGCGTCCGCGTCAGTTCGAACCAGCCACCTTCGGCTGATCCTCGTACATCAGCAGCGGCGGAGCATCCCCGGTGATGGTGTTCTCGTCGATCACCACCTTCTGCACGCCCTTGTAGTTGGGCAGGTCATACATCACATCCATCAGCGACTGCTCGAGAATCGAACGCAGGCCGCGCGCACCGGTCTTGCGGCGGATGGCCTTGCGGGCGATCGCCGACAGCGCCGCCGGGCGGATTTCCAGCTCGACGCCTTCCATCGCCAGCAGCTTCTGGTATTGCTTGATCAGCGCATTCTTGGGCTCGACCAGGATCTGCATCAGCGCGGCCTCGTCCAGCTTGGCCAGCGTGGCGACCACCGGCAGGCGGCCGATCAGTTCCGGGATCAGGCCGAACTTGATCAGGTCTTCCGGCTCGGTCTGCGGCAGCACTTCGCTGGCGTCGCGTTCTTCCTTGCTCTGCACCTGCGCGGCAAAACCGATGCCGGTCTTGTCCGAGCGCTGCATGATGACCTTTTCCAGGCCATCGAATGCACCGCCGCAGATGAACAGGATATTGGTGGTATCCACCTGCAGGAAGTCCTGGTTCGGATGCTTGCGGCCACCCTGCGGCGGCACCGAGGCCATGGTGCCCTCGATCAGCTTGAGCAGCGCCTGCTGCACGCCCTCGCCCGACACATCGCGCGTGATGGACGGGTTGTCCGACTTGCGCGAGATCTTGTCGATCTCATCGATGTAGACGATGCCGCGCTGCGCCTTCTCCACCTCGTAGTTGCAGTTCTGCAGCAACTTCTGGATGATGTTTTCCACGTCCTCGCCGACATAGCCGGCCTCGGTCAGCGTGGTGGCGTCGGCGATCACGAACGGCACGTTGAGCAGGCGCGCCAGCGTCTGCGCCAGCAGCGTCTTGCCSGAGCCGGTCGGCCCGATCAGCAGGATATTGCTCTTGGASAGTTCGACGTCGTCTTTCTTGCCGAGATGCTTCAGGCGCTTGTAGTGGTTGTAGACCGCTACCGCCAGGATTTTCTTGGCTTGCTCCTGCCCGATCACGTATTGATCCAGGCTTTCGCGGATCTCGTGCGGCGTGGGGAGATCAGACTTGGCCGCGCCACCTGCATCCTTGTCGGATGCGGCTGCCTCGTCGCGGATGATCTCGTTGCACAGGTCGATGCATTCGTCGCAAATGAACACCGACGGGCCAGCGATGAGCTTCTTTACCTCGTGCTGGCTCTTGCCGCAGAACGAGCAGTAAAGGAGCTTCTCGCTCGATGAACCTTTTTTATCCGCCATAGGAATCAGTCACATTAGCAGTGTGCGTGCCGCAGGGCCAAGAGCGCTGCKGGGATACGCTTCAAACGCATCATACGCCAAAACAATTGGCGCGGCGGTGGAACCCCTACGCTGTGGGGCAAAAGCAAAAAYGAGGCGCCAGGCCTCGTTTCTGCATAGCCTTCGTCATTCCGCCGGCCCCGGGTTCCCGAAGGTCCCGGTCCGGCACCGCCCGGCCGCCAGCGCGCCCGGGACGGCTTATCAGCTACGGCGGGCGATGACCTTGTCGATCAGGCCATAGTCCACCGCCTGGTCGCCGCTCATGAAGTTGTCGCGATCGGTATCGCGGGCAATCTTCTCGACAGACTGGCCAGTGACTTCCGACAGGATGCCGTTGAGCCGCTCGCGCAGGTACAGGATCTCGCGCGCCTGGATCTCGATATCCGAGGCCTGGCCGCGCGCGCCGCCCAGCGGCTGGTGGATCATGATGCGCGAGTTGGGCAGCGCCGAACGCTTGCCCTTGGCGCCCGCTGCGAGCAGGAAGGCGCCCATGCTGGCGGCCATGCCCATGCACAGCGTCGACACGTCGGGCTTCACGAACTGCATCGTGTMGTAGATGGCCAGGCCAGCCGACACCGAGCCACCCGGCGAGTTGATGTAGAGCGAGACGTCCTTGTCGGGGTTTTCGCTCTCCAGGAACAGCAGCTGTGCCACTACCAGGTTAGCGGTCTGGTCGTTGACTTCGCCCACCATGAAAATCACGCGCTCCTTCAGCAGGCGCGAGTAAATGTCATAGGCGCGCTCGCCCCGACCGGACTGCTCGACCACCATCGGCACCAGCCCGAGTCCCTGCGTTTCCAGGGCGGAGGCCTGCGTGGTGGCCAGACGGTCAAGCAAATCATTGCGGGTCATGCAAGTTCTCCTGGAGTTCGGTGAGAGACAAGGCCGCGGCCGGTGCGCACGCTGGAAGCGGCGCGCCGGCCATGGGCCAGGCTCAGGCCTGCTGGGGCTGGTTGCCTTCGGCAGTCAGTTCCTCGAAGGACACCGTCTTGTCGGTGACCTTGGCCTTGTMGCACACGAAATTTACCACGTTGTTTTCCAGCACGTAGGCCTCCATCTCGGCCAGGCGCTGCTGGTCGCCGTAGTACCAGCGCATGACTTCCTTCGGGTCTTCGTAGCTCTTCGCGAAGTCCTCGATCTCGGCCTTGATCTGGTCAGCCTTGGCGTCCAGGCCGTGGGCCTTGACGATCTCGGCCAGGATCAGGCCCAGCTTGACGCGGCGCTCGGCCTGCTGGGTGAACATCTCGGCCGGAATCGGCATGTCCTTGGCGTTCGGCATGCCGCGTTGTTCCAGGTCGCGGCGGGCCATTTCGACCAGGCGCTCCTGGTCTTGCTCGACCAGTGCCTTGGGCACGTCCAGCTCGCTGGCCTTGAGCAGCGCGTCCATCACCTGGTCCTTGAGCATGGCGTGGGTGCGGCGCTTGACTTCACGCTCCAGGTTTTCGCGGATGTCGGCACGCATCTTCTCGACGCTGCCGTCGGCGATGCCGAGCGTCTTGGCGAACTCGTCATTGACTTCCGGCAGGTGCGCCCACTCGATCTTCTTCAGCGTGACGGTGAACTCGGCGGTCTTGCCGGCCACTTCCTTGCCGTGGTAGTCCTCGGGGAAAGCCAGCGGGAAGGTCTTGCTTTCGCCGACCTTCAGGCCCAGCGCAGCAGCCTCGAACTCGGGCAGCATGCGGCCTTCGCCCAGCACGAAGGCGAAGTCGTCCGCCTTGCCGCCGGGGAATTCGACGCCGTCGATCTTGCCGATGAAGTCCAGCGTGACGCGGTCGCCGTTCTGGGCCGCCACTTCGCCGCCGCCGTCGCCGTGCTCGCCGGCTTCGCCGCGGGTGTGGTAGTGCACGCGCTGCTTGCGCAGGATGTCGATGGTCTTGTCGACTTCGGCATCGGTGATTTCGGTCTTGGTGCGGGTCACTTCGGCGTCCKACAGGTCACCGAGCTTGACTTCCGGGTACACCTCGAAGGTGGCGTCGAAGGCCACCTGGTCTTCGGCGATGCCGTCGGTCTTGACTTCGAACTTGGGCTGGCCAGCGACCTTGACGTCCTGTTCCTTGGTGAGGTCGAAGAACTTGCGGGCAGCCTTGTCGTAGCGCACTTCGAACTCGACTTGCTGGCCGTATTGCTTYTCGACCATCTTCATCGGCACCTTGCCSGGRCGGAARCCGGACATCTTCACCGTCTTCGACAGGCGMACCAGRCGTTCCWGSKTTTCCTTYTSSACTTCGGCCTTGGGAATRGCCAGGGTCACCTTGCGGTCCAGTTTGCCAAGGTTTTCAATGACATTCGACATGGTCGTTGATCCAATCCAGAGATGTTGTTGTGTTCGTAAGCGCACTCCGCTCGCGTGCCCGGCATCACTTGGGCAATGCGCAGCGGCGAGCGCCGGTGCCAGTGCGAAGCTCTGCATGAAAACCGCCGGCACGCGCTGAGAACCGCGCCCCGGGAGCTTCCGGGCATAGGCCCCGCGCAAACGGAAAACGGGGATTATCGCACGGTTTTCGTTCGGTTCCGGCAGTTTTTACCCGGTAACGGGCTCGGAACCGCGCGTGCAGCCCGCGCCGGCGTCCGCCGCCAGCCCTTGCCGCAAGGCGCGAACCAGCAGCCGCGCCGGATCGACGGCCTCGGMCAGCTCGAGTTCGAGCGGCAATGGCTCCCCCTCGATCTGGCTGGCCAGCAATTCCGCCCCCAGTGCGGCCCATGTGAGGCCACGCGAGCCATATGCAAGGGCCGCATAGAGACCGGGCAGGCGCGGCACGTCGCGCAGGCGCGCGCCGCGCAAGGCGGATGCGTCGCGCGCAGCCCGGGCCTCGTCGGCAATGCGCCCGATCAGCGGCAGGCGATTGTGCGAAACGCTGCGCACGCCGACATAGCCCGCAAGCGCAGCCGGATCGAGCGCGGCCGCGGCCCCGGCCAGCCCGGGCAGCAGGACACCGAGCTTGGCCAGGTTCTCGGCATGCACTTCGGTGCGCTCGCGCAGATCGCCGGCATCCTCGCCGGCAGGTTCATAACTCGATCCGAAGCGCGCGCTCCCGTCCCCGGCGCGTGGCAGCAGGTAGCCGGTCCCGGTCACCACGCAGTCGGGCCAGGTGCCGAGCTGCGCCACCTGCGCCGGCGCGAGCGTGGTCAGCTGGCCGCGCACCCGGTCGATCGTCATATGGCGCAGCGGCAGCAGGCGCAGCGCCTCGTGGGCGTTGGCGAGCACCACCACCGGCGCCCGCGCCAATACCGCGCCGGCCTCGTCGAGGGC